>NZ_JBFBJY010000015.1:0-140635 GCF_040702125.1 Kitasatospora sp. NPDC085895
CGGGATCACCCCGGCCAGGCCATCACCCCGCCGCGGAAGGCGAACAAGAGCTGCCCACCGGAAGTCCACGAGGCCCGCGAGCGGGCCCGCCACCAGCACTCCTCCCAGCGCATCCTGGTCGAGCACGCCCTCGCCGACCACAAGCGCTGGAAAGGCCTGACCCGCTGGACCCACCGCCGCGACACACTCCCGGACACCTACCTCGCCATCGCCGGCCTGGTCTCCGACCGCACCGCCACCACCTGAACCGAGCCGCAGCCCAGGCCGCCGCAATCCCCGCCGCAATCACGCACCAGCTCGTAAGACCGTGTCCTATGCGGTGGTGGCTCGTTGGTCGTGGCACGGGGCGGGGTACGTGGAGTTGGATCGTTCCGGACGGGCTGTGGGAGATCGCGAAGCCGTTGATCTCGCCGGACCGGGTGCGGCCGCAGGGCGGTGGGACACCGTCCACCGCCGCTTCCTCATCTGGTCGAGGGCCGGGGTGTGGGGGCGGCTGCACGAGGCGGTTCTGCAGTGCCTCGGCGACGCTGGCCTGTTCGACGTCTCCCGCGTCGTCCTCGACTCCGCCCACGTGCGGGCCGAAAAACGGGCGGACTCACCGGTCCCAGCCCCGTGGACCGGGGCAAGCCGGGTTCCAAGATGCACATCTTGTCGGACGTGGGCGGACTGCCCCTGGTCGTCGACGTCACCGAGGCCAACACCCACGACAGCAAAGCCCGAAACCCGACGTGGAGGCCCACCTGGCGAGACGGGCCCGGGACCCGGACCGCTGGCGCAAGCCCCGGACGCCTCCACGCGGACAAGGCCTTCGATGTTCCCCCGTCTGCGAAAGTGGCTGCGCGGCAAGCGGATTGGCGTCCTGATCGCCCGCAGGGGCATCGAGGCGAGTGAACGTCTCGGGCGCCGTCGGTGGGTCATCGACCGGACCATCTCCTGGATGACCGGCTACCGCCGGCTCAGCCCCCGCTACGAACGCGATCCCGACAACTATCTGGCATTCCTCCGCTGCGCCGCAACCCTGTGCTGCTACGAACGCCTCATCCGCCTCACCACATAGGACACGGTCTTGGCTTGACTCTGAAGCTTCTATAGATCGTCAAGCTGTAGGAGACGGCCCGGGTGTGCCGCTGAATGCGGGGATCTTGGTCGCTGCTGCGTCAGCTGGTGGCTCGCCAGGAGCGTAGGCGCGGGATGCCCTGCCGCCGGCGCTCCGGACGCTCGCCGACCTCACCCCGTGGAGCTGCGCCGTGGCGGACGTCGCGGCCGCCTTCCCGCCCGCCGTCCCGCGGGAGGGCGGTGCGCCGACCCGGTGGCAGCTCGGCTTCACCGCCCCGGACGCCACCGGGCGGCCGTAGGCCTGCACCGCCGACTTCACCTGGGGCCTCCTGTAGGAGGTCCGCATCGAGGCCTGAACGGCGTACGCCGTTACCGGGTCGCCCCATCGCCCTCACAGCGGACGGCGCACCAGTCCACCAGCAGCAGGTCGAACTCCCGCATCAGTGCCGCCAGGCCCGGCACCGCGGCTGCCTCTGCCGCGGTCGCCGGGGTGAGACCGAGTTCGAGGACCCGGTCGCCGGCGCAGCGGCCGTACACGGCGACCGGCCCGACCCGGGCGGCGAAGGAGTCAACCACCCGGCCCTGCCCGTCCGGCAGCGCAACGCCCGCGTACGTCCGGGAAGCGGGAAGCAGTTCGAACAGCCGCTGCCGGGTGAGTGCGCCGGTCAGTGGTTGGGCGGGGTCCTCGCGCAGGTGCAGGCTCTCGAAGACCCGGACGGCGGACTCGCCGTCCCCCGCCGTCCGGGAGTGTTCCCGGTAGACCCGCATGACCTCGTGCAGCTGCGCCTCGACCTCTGCCAGGCAGCCGCGTTCGACCAGTTCGGCCTGTCGCCAGTCGTCCTCGTGGAGCACCAGGTCGTCCGCCGCTCCGTCCGGGGGCGCCAGTGGCGGCAGCCCGGCGCAGATCGTGGGCAGGGAGAAGGCGACCTCCTGCGGGTCGACCGTCCGGAACCGGCGAAGCGTCAGCACCGTCCGGCCGGCGGCCGGGGCCGAGGCCCTGTCGGCCGGTGCCGCGTGCAGCACCTCCCACAACGCCCCGGCGAGGCCGAGCCGGGTGTCCGGCTCGAAGGACTCCGGCAGCTGCGCGGCTGGCAGCTCGGTGCGACCGAACGGCCGGCCGTCCGCCGCGTCGACGAACACGACTTCGATCAGTCCGTTGTCAGGCATGCGCGCATGCTACCCAGCCGTGCGCGACCACCCGCCACCGAGTTTCCGGTGCTGGAACCCTGGCGCCGTCGAACCCTCTCGCGGGGGTGTGCAACACGACCGGCGCCATCGCGCCGGGCAGGCGCGGACCGGTCGGACGGCACTCGGGCCGCCGGAATCCCTGGTGCGCGCCAGGGGCGGCTGATGCCCCGTCACCCATTGGCGGAACCGTCCGCCGGTTTCCGGCCGCTCCCCGGTCTACCTTCGCTGACCTGCGTAAACGGCGGCATTGGCCACCGCGCCACGCCCGACCGGACGACGCAGGTGGCAGCCCGTCAGGTTGCGGAGCTGACGACCTGTCGGTTTCCTCGGGCGCAGGGCACGGAACAGGTGCTGGACAGCCCGGCCGCGTGCCCGCTCGGAGGAAACACCTATGCACATTTCACGCGTCGTCACCGGTTCCGCGGCCCTGGCCCTGGGCGCCCTCGCCCTGGCCGTGCCCTCGGCCGCGGCCGAGGACTCCGGCTTCACCATCAGCCCCCGGAGCGCGAGCCCGGGCCAGACCGTCACCATCAGCACGACGGCCTGCGGGCCGGACGTGACCTACGGCAAAGCCTTCTCCGATTTGACCGATCAGATCAACCTCCTCGCGGGCGATCAGAAGGGCACTCTGGTCGGGACGTTCCAGGTGCCGGAGGACGCCGCGCCCGGCGACAGCGGAATCACGGTGAAGTGTCCGCCGCGGATCCAGATGACGGGCACGCTCACGATCATCCCCCGCCCGAGCGGTGCGGCTGCGGCCGGTTCCGGAGGCGCAGCGGGCAACGACCCCCGCCCGAGCGGTGCGGCTGCGGCCGGTTCCGGAGGCGCAGCGGGCAACGATCCCCGCCCGAGCGGTGCGGCTGCGGCCGGTTCCGGAGGCGCAGCGGGCAACGACCCCCGCCCGAGCGGTGCGGTCGCGGCTGGTTCCGGAGGCGCAGCGGATGCCGACGGCAGCCAGGTCGCACTGGGCACTGTGCTGCTGGCCGGCGCCGTGGCCGGCGGTGCCGTCAAGATCCGCCGCCGTTTCGGTGCCGCGCGGGTCTGAACGGCCCGCCGCCGTCGCGCCAGCGCCCCGGATGCCATCGGCCCGGGGCGCCGGGCGCATTCCGCCCACGTACGCGAACAGGGGCCTGACCTACATGGATGCCGCGCACCGCACCCCGCTTCCCAAACGCTCGACCGTGCCTTCGACCGTCCTGGTGGTGTGTGCGCTCGCGATCGGCAGCTGGCTGGTGGGCCACGGCGACCACGCCGAACGACCGCCGCAGCCCTCCCCGGCCCAGGCCTTCCCCACGCCCGGCCTCCCCGCCTCCGCCGGGCCCGCCTCCGCCGGGCCCGCCTCCGTCCCGCCCGCCGGGGCTTCGCAGACTGCTGCCGCCCCGGGTGCCGCTTCAGGTGCCGACGGGTCGGCCGCGTCTGCGCAGGTCCGTCCCCTGCCGCCGTCCGATCCTGCCGGCGTCCGCATCCCCGCCATCGGTGTGGACGCCCCCCTGGCGAAGCTGGACCTCGACGCGGCGGGCGCCCTGCAGCCTCCGCCCCCGGACAACCCCCGCCTCGCCGGCTGGTACGGCGGCGGCCCCACCCCCGGGTCGACCGGCACGGCCGTCATCGCCGGCCACGTGGACACCCGCTCCGGGCCCGCGGTCTTCTTCCTGCTCGGTGCCCTCACCAAGGGCAGCACCATCGAAGTCGACCGCACCGACGGCCGGACGGCGGTGTTCACCGTCGACGCCGTCGAGTCCTACGCGAAGAAGGACTTCCCCGACCAGAAGGTCTACGGGAACTCCGGCCTGCCCGAACTGCGGGTGATCACCTGCGGCGGCGTCTACACCAAGGCGGGCGGATACGAGAACAACATCGTGGTCTACGCAACACTCTCCGCCGTCCGGTAGCGGCGCAGCCCGCGGCAGTGCGGCGGTGTACTGCACCACGGCGCTGAGATCGCCCTGTTGCGTGACGTCTACCGGGCCCGGCCGCACTGAACCCCCTCACCAGCGGCTCACGCAGCGTGGTAGCCAAGTTGTCTTTCGAGAAAAGAGCCGCGCGAAGCTTGGGCACAAGCGGCCTCATGCCGCTGCGCTGCTGCGCCCATGTGATGATGCCGATCTTGGCTAATGTGATCACGCGTCGGAGCTTTGCAGAGTGACCCCGCTCGCCGGGCTGAGCCTGCGGCACTTCCTGGCTCATCGGGGAACCGTCACTCGGTGACCGGCAGTGGGGAGAGCTCGGTGGACCCCGACATCACAGCTTCGATCTTCCCTGGTTCTCGGCCCCCCACTTGATGCGGCAGGCGAAGCAACGCGAGTGGCTTTCGGCCCGGCGCCGTTCGGCAGCCTTGGTGGTGACCTTCACGGTGCACCCGCAGACCGGGTAGGTGTGCGGGACACGGGGGTCTGCGCAGTGTCGGCAGGCGCGGCCACGTCTCCGTTCTTCCACTTGGGCATCGTCGGCCGTTGCGCGACCTTCTCCTGCCATTCGTGGCCGGCCGAGCAGCGCCACCAGGCGTTGAAGGAGGACTGCGGGGCGATCCGGTCCGGTGTCAGGGAGCCGTTGCGGCCCGAGTGCCATGTGGGTGACAGCGCGGGGTAGGCATCAGCGAGCGAGCGGGCGCACGGGCGACCCACCCTGGTGGACGGGCAGGCCGGGGCTGCGGGAGTCTTCACGGCCCCGCTCTGGAGGTTCGCCGACATCTTGTACGCCGTATGAGCAATGCATCAGCGATACGACAGTCCTTTTCACCCAAACAGAGCAGCTCGCCAAACGCCCACAGCGGGAGCTGCCGGTCCACGGCGCCCGCGCCCGTCATGTCCCGGACACCGTCGTCGCAGTCGCCACCCGGCCGCTGTTCGGCTCCGCGTACCTGCAGCTCCGCGTCGGCGTATCGATCTTCGCTCGCGCCGCCTTCCACAGTGAGAGGGACACCCGCGTGGCGCCTGTCGGGCCCCGAGACTGCTTCAACGCTGCGAGATGTCGGAGCCGCACGCTGCGGCCCGCGTGCCGGGGCCTTCACCCGCGACCGCACCACTCTCCACGTCATGCTCAAGGGCGGCGACTGGGCCTTCGGCTGCCAGCTCGTCGACGGCGCACCCCCGCGCCGCCGCGATCCGCCCCTGGCACATCGGCGAGGGCGCCCACCCCGCCATGGTGGCGGCCGCCGCCCGGTGCGGCTACGACCTCACCGGCCACCGCGGCGTCCAGGTCAGTCCCGACCTGCTGGAGTGGGCCGACACCGTCCTCACCGTGGACCAGTCCGTCCACGGCGCCCTCACCGCGCAGATCACCGGCCCCGCCACCATGGCCAAGGTCCACCTCTACCTCGACGGCCAGGACGTCCCCGACCCGTGGGAGCAGCCCGAGGAGGCCTTCATCGCCTGCGTCACCGTCGTCGAAGCCGGCGCCAACCGGCACCTCCAACCCGCCACCACCTGACCCAGGCCGACCCCAGCAGGGTGCCGGGCACCGCACGGCGGCGCCCGGCACCCTGCTGGGCGCGGGAAAGAGCTGTCCCTGCCACGGGGCTGCCGGACAAGGTGGGTGTCCGCTCTGCGACCTCGACGCCCGCGGCATGCAGGGGGAGGCGCTCAAGGGACGGGGCCGCCCGGCACGCCGTGGAAGCGACGACCCGTGAACGTCCGGGCCCGGTACGACCTACCGGGCCCGGACGGTGCCGTTCACGCGCTGGTGCGGCGGGTGGCCCGCTTGGCCGGTGTCGCCTTCTTCGCGGCCGCCGGCGCGGTCTTCTTGGCGGCCGCCGTGGTCTTCTTGACCGCGGAGACGGCCTTCCTGGTGGTGGCCTTCTTCACGGGCGTGGAGGCGGTCGTGGCCGCGGGGGTGGTGCGCTTGGCCGCGGTTCGCTTCCGGCCGGGCGCGGCTGCGGCGCTCTTCCCGGCGGTGAGCGAGCCCTTGGGGGCCTTGGCGGTGGCCGGGCCGGACTTCGGCAGCTTCTTGGCGCCGGAGACCAGGTCCTTGAAGCCCTGGCCGGGGCGGAAGCGCGCCACGTTGGTCTTCTTGACCCGCACGCGCTCGCCGGTCTGCGGGTTGCGGGCCATGCGGCCGGCCCGCTCCACCTTCTCCAGCGTGCCGAAGCCGGTGACCTGCACCCGCTCCCCGGCCACCACGGCACGGACCATGACGTCGAGGACCGCGTCCACGGCATCCTCGGCAGCGGCACGGCTGCCGAGCTGCCCGGCCACCGCCTCGACCAGCTGTCCCTTGTTCATGACGACGACTCCACAACCATATCGGGAACTGTTTGTCCTATTTCATCCCGAACATAGGGGCTGCTGGAGAATTCTGCCCGCCGATCAGCACCTCGTCTCCAGCCGCCTCCGTGTCAGTTCGGTGCGGTGGCACCGCCGCCCTTCTTGATGGCGTCGATCACGGCCTGGTGGACGGTCTGCAGTTTCTTGCCGGCGGGGATGTCGGTGGGGCTGCCTTGGACGGTGCACCACTCGTCTGCGTCGTCGTACTGGATCTCCAGCACGGCCTGATTGCCCTGCCGGGTGGTGCGCAGGGTGAGGTCGCCGGTGATGACGCCGACCTCGACGGTCATGACACCGCCGGGCCCGGCAGTGACGCCCATGGTGACCAGCGGGCCCTCGCTGGTGCCGCCCGTGCCGCCTGTGTCGTGGTTCTTGTCGGTGGTCATCGGGGTGCCTCCGTGGTGCAGGTGTCGAGCATCCGGTTCAGGGCTGCCTTCTCGCCGTCGCGGGCGAGGACCTTCTCACGGGTGTCGCAGGAGTTGCCCTGGGCGGCCCGGTGCGGGAACTTGTCCCGGCCGTAGCCGGCCATCGAACCCGCCGCGGCCACCGGCAGCGCGGCGAGCCCGCTGCGTGCGAGGGCGGCGAGGGAGGGCTGCGGACCCGGCCGGGCACCACCGGAGCGCGCCGGGCCCGGCGCGGTGGCGGGACGGACGGATTGACGCTGCCGGCCACGCCTCCACCCGGGGTGGTGCTGGTGCAGGCGGTGCCCGCCGCGGCGAGTGCGGCAAGGACGGCGGGCAGTGCGAGCCGGACTGCCCGGCGTGCGGTGCGGAAGGCTGCCATGGGTCACTGATACCCGCCCCGGGCCGGCTCATCGGCGGCGCAACGCCGCGGTCGGTGTCCGGGGGCTATGGCCGGTCGGTCGGGGCCGGTCCGGTGCCGTCGTCGGAGGGCAGGTCCCGCTCGTAGTGGACGAAGCGGTCGGCCGGGACGAAGGTGTCGTAGAGGCGGCGGGCGGGGTTGTCGTGCGCGGTGAGCCAGTGCAGGCGGGCCCAACCACGGGCGGTGGCGAGGTCGAAGAGGTCCTGGAGGAGCAGGCGGCCCGCCCCGAGCCCGCGGTGGGCGGGGTCCACGAAGAGGTCCTCCAGGTAGCAGACCTGGCCGGTGAGCCACGTGCTGTGGTGGAGCACGCTGTTGGTGATGCCGATGACCGTGCCATTGTGCTCGGCGACGCGGCCCAGTACTGGCTGGTGCGGATCGAGGAGCCGTCGCCAGGTGGAGTCGGTGACCGCTGCGGGCACGGTGGACTCGTAGAAGTCGAGGTACCCGGCCCACAGCCGGCGCCAGTCCTTCTCGTCAGCCGCGGCGAGGTCACGGATGATGATCGTAGGGGATTCGGACATCCGGGCTCCAGGTGAGCGTGGTCGCGAGCGCTTGTGGGCGAGCGGGCCGTGGTGACGGCGAGCACAGCGAGAGTCTCGCCCAGGTCCTCCACCCCGCTCCACCCGGGGGTGCAGCGAAAGTCGTCAACGGCCCTGCTGCGCCCCGCGGTATGGCCGTGCCGCGGGGCGCGGGCCGGTCCGGCTTCGGGCGGCTGGTGCTCGCGGGTGAAGCGCTGCAGGTGGGCGGCGTGCTGCCGCGGGGCCGGCCGGTGGTGGCCGTAGCGTCCCGGGGTGGAGAGGTTGGCTCTGCGGCCGTTCCCTCTTCCCCCGGCCCGGCCGCCCTCCCCCTGTTTGGGGCGGCCGGGCCGTATGCGTATTGCTCGCATGCCTGCACGGGGACGGGGCGGTGGGTGCCTCGCTCCGGTCCTCAGCAGGACGCCGGTTTTGTCAGGACGCGGGTGCGGTCGCCGGACGGCGGCAGTGGGGGTTGGCGTCGGAAGAGGGTTCCGCAGGGCCGCCGACGACACCCGGTGGCCCCTGGCCGAAGGCCGCCGGGAGAGCCCTCGGGGCGCCGCAGCCGGGTCGACGGCTGTGCAGGCTCTTCCGGCCGGCTTCAGGCTGGAGTGCATGAGCGAGCGTCTCTACGACGGCGAAGCCGTCCTGCACATCGGCGGAGCACAGTACCGGTGCCGGGCCTCACTGGTCTGGTGGACCGACCCGGCCCCCGCCCCAGTACAGGCCATAGGGCCGGCCCGCGGGCCGCAAGGTCTGGGCCGGTGGGAGGGCAAGCTCCGCCTGCACAGCGAGGACGACGCCGCCAGCGCCTGGTTCGCCTCCGACGAGCGCCATGCCCTCGTCCTCGTCCAGGGCCGGTTCGCCGCGGTGACGGTGGCCGACATGGACGGCCCGTTCCTGCTCGTGGACGGTGCCGGATTCCCGCCCTTCTGACCCTCCTGGAAGGCGCCGTGCCTCCCGCGTGCGCACACGGGAACCCCTACGTGTCGGGTCCCGCCGCGGACGCGTGTCCGGTTGCGAATTTCGGCTCCGGCCCGGCTGTCTCGCGGCCGGTCGAGCGCCTCTACGGCGGGCTGGGGCCGAGGTGTGGCTCCGGGGTCGGGCCGACGGCCGGCAGCGGGCGGTACACGGGTCGGTGTTCGTGACCACCCGGGAGTTCCGGGCCGCCCTCGCCGACCGGTAGAACCGCAGGTCTCATGGGTCCGATGCGGGCGGCGGACCGGTCCCGGCCGGATGCGCGAGGGCAGGGCTGCGCCGTTCGGCGTGCTGACGGGCGGTCATACTGGCGCTCATGAATGGTGATCGCCGTCCTCTGGGACTGCCGGAGTTCTCCGCCCCCGCCACCGACCGGCCGGACCCGGCCGAGCGGCGCCCGCTGCTGCCCGTGGACCGGGACCTGTTCCTGCCGCCGCCCGGCACCGAGCAGCCGGCCCCCGCACCCGCGCGCCGCCCCCTGGCCGACGGCGGGCTGACGTTCTCCGGCGACGCCTGAACGCGGCGCTCCCGCACCACCAGGCGGAACCGTCCACTGCCGCCACCGAGGCCGTACGCGGGACTGTGCTACCCGCGCGGCACCATGCCTGCCCGCCCTGCTCCTGGCCGGTGCCCGGCTCGACCGTCTTCCCCTGCGGTGAACAGGCCGCGTGGGTGCCGGCGGGCGGCTGGTCAGGTCCAGGCTGCGCGCAGCTGGTCGGTGTGGGCGGTGAGCCAGGTGGCGAAAGACTGCAGTTCGGGATTGAGTTCGCGGACCGCGTCGAGGTCGCGGGCGGCGGTGAAGCGTTCCTCGCATTCCGCGTAGTACTGGAACATGTTCCCGACTTCGTCGGCACCGGGGAAGCCGAGCGCGCGAAAGGCGTCCGGGGTCAGCGGCAGGTACTGCACGGGGACGCCGACGGCCTCGGTGAGAGCGGCAGCCATGTCGGCCAGTGGCAGGTGCTCACCGGCGATGCTGACGGTGGCGCCGATGAGGTCGGTGCCGCGCTTGAGGACGGACAGCGCCGTTTTGCCGATGTCGTCGACGGCGATGCCCGATAGCCGGCTGCTGCCCATGGGGAAGACGAGCTGGAGGGCGCCGTCCTCGCCGCGCTGCGGGCTGAAGGCCCCGTACAAGTTCTCCCAGTAGAACGTGGAGCGCAGGAAGGTGGTGGGCACGCCGGCGTCCGTGAAGTAGTGGTCGGCCTCGGCCTTCGCGTCGAAGTGCGGCACCGTGTAGGAGCCCTGCAGGACCGGTGTGCGCGGGTCGTCGGGGGAGAGGCACTCACGGGTGTCCTCCAAGGTGGACCAGACGGCGTGCTGGATCCCGGCGTGGCCAGCGGCGTCCGCCAGGGCCCGGGCCTGGGCCTTCTCCCGTTCGGCCGACAGGTGCTCCCAGAAGTTGGTCACCAGGTAGGCGCCGTACGCGCCGTCGAACGCCGCCCCCAGCGTGGCGGGATCGTCCATGTCGGCCCGGACCACCTGGACGCCGAGCCGATGCAGTTCCCGTGCGCGGTCGGAGTCGGTGTGGCGAGTGACAGCCCGGACGGCGAAGTCGCCGCCCTCGTCCGCGAGGACGGCCCGGGCGAACCCGCCGCCCTGCTGCCCGGTCGCCCCGAACACAGTGATGATCTTCTTCTCGGCCACGGCGCACCCTTTCCCAACCTCGCACCCGGCGCGGGCGCGGCAACCTCCAGCGCACCCCAACCGAGAGTTCTCGGCAATCCGAACCGGACCGATCGTCGGCGCGCAGCCCCCCCTCGGGGTAGCTGGACGGGGTGAGAAACCCGGTGAGAATGCCGGACCGTGTCCAAGGAGCGTCCTTCCGTGAAAGAACCTCCTCCAGCTCGCCGTCCGAGTGCTGCGCCCGCCGCGCCCCGCTTTCGGGATCGCCGTGCACCCCGGGCACGCTGCCGGTGCGGCGTGTTCACACCGTCACGGCTGGATGTGGGGGCGATCACCGATCGCTACGGTCACGTCACGGCCGGTCCGTCCTCGTCCGCCGCCAGTGGCCGTCTCGGCACGGTCAGGGTGAACACGGCACCCGGCCCGGCGGCAACGGTGAGGGTTCCGCGGTGCAGGCGCGCGTTCTCCCGGGCGATCGCCAGCCCAAGGCCGTTCCCCGGCGCAGAACCGCGTCCGGCCCCCCGGGCGGGATCCCCGCGGACGAACCGGTCGAAGACCCGGTCGAGTAGCTCCTCCGGCACACCGGGGCCGGCGTCGGCGACCCGGACCACGACGTCGGGCCCGGCCGCACGGACGCTCACCTCGACCGGTTCGGCGCCGTGCCGGAGGGCGTTGGAGACCAGGTTGGCGATCACGCCGTGGATCCGACGCGGGTCGATCTTTGCCGTGGTGTCTCCGTCCGCCAGGACACGGCAAGCGGTGGGCGCATCGCTGTGCGCGACGACGTCCGCCACCAGTCCGGCGAGGTCCACCGGCTCCAGTACGACGACGGCTTCGGAGGAGTCCAGGCGGGAGATCTCCAGCAGATCTTCGGTCAGGGTTGCCAGACGGCGCAGCTGAGGGGTGATCAGGGCGGCCGCATCGTCGCGGGTGGAGGGATCCTCCAGTGCCGCCGCCGCCGCGAGCAAGGAGGCGGTGGGAGTGCGCAGCTCGTGGCTGACATCCGCGACGAACCGGCGCTGCCGTTCCTCGTACCGGGTGAGGTGGTTGATCGTTTCTGCCAGGCGGTCGGCCATCCGATTGAACGACACGCTCAGATCCGCCAGTTCGTCACGACCGTCGACCGGCAGCCGGACCGTCAGATCGCCCTCCCCGAAAGCGTGGGCGGCGGCACCGGCCGCCCGCACCGGCCGCTGGACCCGTCCTGCGACCAGCCAGGCGAGAGCTGCACCGACGGCGACCGTGACCGTCGACACCACGAGGAGGCCGACCAGGTAGAAGCCCGCCTCGGCTGCGACCGGCGCGAAGGAGTGGAACTCCACGGCCACGAGCGGGGCCCCCGGGTAGCGGTCGGCCGGACCCTGCCGCCCCACTACGGCGCCGATCAGCAGCCCCGGCCGGTCGGGGGCCGGAACAGCCGCGAGGTGGTGTTCGTCGAGCAGGGCGATGTTGTCACCGCTGTCCAGGAAGCGCCCGAGCAGTCCGGGAAGCGCCTCCGGGGCGACCGGCATGGCGAACGTGCCCACCGAAGTGGCCAGCGGCCCGGGCCAGGCCCCGGATTCGTCGTACGGCGGGTTCGGGCCCGGAGCGGTGAAGCCGCCGTCGCCGTCCGGCTTCATCGAGTACACCAGGTAGGGGTTGAACTTCCGTACGGCGAGTGCCTCGTTGGCGCTCAGCAGGGCCGTGGGCCGGATCCCCTGCCGGACGGAGTTCGCCGCGGAGGTGAAGTCCGACAGCGCGCTCGACAGCGCCTGTGACCGGAAGCTCTCCTCCGCGCGTCCCGCAGCACCAGGTAGCCCAGGGTCGAGAGCACCAGCGACGGCAGCGACAGCGCGAGGACCAGGGTGACGGCGATCCGCCCTCGCAGCCCGAGTGGCCGCCTCACGGGAGGTCCAGACGGTAACCGACCCCGCGGACGGTGGTGATCAGGACCGGTCGGGCCGGGTCGTCCTCGGTCTTCGCCCGGAGCCGCCAGACGCAGGCGTCCACAATGCGGGAGTCCCCGAGGTAGCCGTAGTCCCAGACCCGGTCCAGCAACACCTGCCGGGTCAGCACCTGCCCGGGGTGGAGCGCGAACTCCAGGAGCAGGCGCAGCTCGGTGGGGTCAGCTCGAGCCGGTCGCCGTGCCGGGTGACGATCATCGCCCGGGTGTCGATCCGCACCGCTCCCAGCTCCAGGACCTCCGTGCTGCCGGATGCCGGGTCGACGGCCGGCGCCCCGATTGCCGGGGTGACCCGCCGGAGGACCGCCTTGATCCGGGCGTCGAGTACCCGCGGCTCCACCGGTTTGGCGACGTAGTCGTCCGCGCCGCACTCCAGCCCCACCACCACGTCGATGGGCTCCGAACGAGCGGTGAGCATGATGATCGGCAGAGTCCCGGCACGCCTGATCCGGCGGCAGACCTCGAACCCGTCCGAACCGGGCAGCATCACGTCCAGTACGACGCAGTCGACCTGCCGTGCCCCGGCGGCGAGGACGCGAAGCGCATCGTCGCCATCCGGTGAACCGAGGACCTCGTGGCCGAGGCCACCCAGGGCCAGCACCAGTGCTGCCCGGAGCCCGTCGTCGTCTTCGACGAGCAGTAGCCGTGCCATGCCCGTCCCTCCTCACCGTTGTTGTCCCCGCAGCCTGCTTGCGCTGTGTGTGAGCGACATGTGTGCCGTGTCACCGTTGGGCAACAGCCGCCATCCCGCGCTCCGGCGTGTCATGCCAGGCGGCCTCAATCCCGGTCATGGGCGAGCAACCGAGCCAACGCCCGAAGTGGGCGTCGTCGTACACGTCGGCGGCGCGTTCGTCCGGATCGGACCGCCGGAACACTGGCTGGCAGCCGGGCCGGGCGCACCCGTGTCGATACGGGGATCGCGACGATCGGCTGCCGCCGGGTGGCGTCCCACGGCTCCGGCAGGGGGTCGGCCGTGGCAGTCGGCGCCCCTGCAGTGGCACACGCCCACCGGACCTCCTCCGCGGCCGTTCACGAGGATGTTGCCGCACCGGGCGGATCCTACGAATCACTGGATGCTCCAGCGGTACGGATGGACGGGATCGGTGGGGCGGACGAAGACGTTGAGCTCGCCGTATCGACCCACGGTGACTTCCGTGGGAGTGGCGCGGTGATGGGAGGTCAGGTCTCGGTCCTCCAGTGGCTTCCAGCTGCCGCTGCCCCCGTCCCACTCCGAGCTGTCGACGGTCAGCAGCAGATGCATTGATGCCATGCAGGTCGCCCGCGGCCGCGCTGCTGCGCCACCCGACCCAGCCCTGCTGGGACAGGCGGCTGCCCGTGCCGTTCGTCCGGCCGGGCACCCCGGTTGTCACCGCTGCTCCGCGCCGGGCCCGCCCGCGTGGCCTGCTCCGCGCCGGGCCGGCCCGTCCGACTCCGGCCTTGCGTGGCAGGGGGCGGTGTTCAGGGCCCGGGGGAGCCGAAGGCGCACAGGGTGTAGCCGGTGGGTTCGACGGGGCATCTCACCCGCGCAGGGGCGGGAGCAGAGCTCTGGCCGAGAAGAATGACGGTCAGACCACCAGAGAGCGTCAGGGCCGCCCAGAGCCCGATCATCCACCACTGCCACCGCTTCACCATGTTCCCCCAACCCGGACTTGTCCGTGGTCACCCTAGGCGAGGCGAGACCGACGGTCTCCGGCTGCCGCCCCGCCGTCCTGCCTGCCCTCGGGCCCGGCTTGACCGGCCCCGGCCCGCACTACCGCATTCCGGTGGTGCCGGTGGGTCAAAGCCCTGTTGGGCCGGGCCGTTCATCCGGTTACCACCGCCCCGTGCGCCAGCGGCCTCGATGCTGCGCCGGCCCGGCCGGGCCGCTTGCCTGCCGCAGCGCGGCGCGACCGAGGCCGACGTCGCATGTGCACTGCTGCCCGGCCTGCCCACCTTTGTGCACTCGCCAGTAAGAAGCGGACGGCCGCTACGGTGTCTCTGGACACAAGCAAGATCCAGGGTAGTCGGACCGATGTGAGCGGGAGCCGGTCGTGGCTTCGAATGCGGGGCCGAACAACAGTTGCGGACCGCAGTCGCGTACGGGCTGAGTGCGGTGCACAGCGGGCGGAGAACGGCAGCGCCCAGGGCCGGCAGGAAGGTGTGGTGAGTTCGATCGGTACGGCCGATTCTGTGTTGACGGCGTGGCTGCGCACTCTGGATGCGCCCGGTTTGGGCCGGGTGCTCGCTGCGCGGCCGGATGCGGTGGCCGGCCCGGTGCCGCGCAGCCTAGGGGAGCTGGCCGAGCGGCTGCAGCGCCCCGGGTCGGTGTCCGCGGCGTTGCACCGGGTACCGCTGCCGGGAGTACAGACGGCCGAGGCGCTCGCGGCCCTGGCAGGTCCTGTCGGGGCCGACGGCCTTGCGGTGTTCCTCGGTGTCCCGCTGCCTGACCTGGAGGAGACGCTTCGGGTGCTGGCCGAGCATGCGCTGGTGTGGCCGGACGGGCAGGGGCGGCTGCACATGGCCGCGGCCCTGCGCCGGATGTGGCCTACCCCGCTCGGTCTGGGACCCGGCCTGGAGCAGCTCGCCGGGGCGAAGACATCCGAGGAGCTGCGCACCGTTCTCGCGGTGCTGGGTGTCGGGCAGCCCCGCAGCAAGGCCGAGCGGCTGGCCGCCGTGGTGGCGCACCACAGCGATCCGGTGAAGGTCCGGGCATTGGCAGACGGCGCACCGGCGCACGTCAAGACGATCCTGGAGCAGCATGCCGGCCTGGAAGCCGACGACACGAAGGCCGGTAGTGCACGTCCGCCGGGGCGTGGTCAGGCGGTGCAGTGGGCGCTGGAACGGGCGCTGCTGGTCCGGGTCCCCTACGGGCAGGAGGCGCCGCGGATGCCGGCCGAGGTCGCCCTTGCGCTACGCGGACCTGATTGGTGTCCGTCGTTCACCCCGAAGGCCCCGCTGCCGGAGCTGGTGGCGGTCACCGCCGAGGAGGTGGAGCAGGAGGCCGCCGCGGCAGTGACCGCGTTCGCCGGCCGGGCGGCCGCGGTGCTGGCCGAGTGTGCTCGCCGCCCGCCTGCGCAGCTGAAGGCCGGCGGCCTCGGGGCCAGGGAGCTCGCCCGCCTGGCCAAGGCCACCCGTACCGGCGAGCAGACGGTGCGCCTGGTGCTGGAGATCGCGCACACTGCCGGTCTGCTGGCCCGCTCCGGCGACCAGGTCCTGGCGAGCCCCGCCTACGACGCCTGGACCGAGCAAGAACCCGCCGGGCAACTGGTACTGCTGCTCCGGGCCTGGCGGCGCCACGAGGGCACGCCCAGCCAGTTCCGGGACCGGGACGGCAAGGCGTTGCCCGCCCTGGACAACCCGCCGTGCACCGGCTGCCGCGATGCCCGCCACAGCCTGCTCACCGCCGCGTCCCAACTGCCCGACGGCCACGGTGTACGCCGCACCAGCGAGCTGGGGCCCGCGGTGGCCTGGCACCGGCCACTGGCCGACCGGCTCCCCGACGACAAGACCGTATTCGCCACCCTGATCGGCGAAGCCGAACTCCTCGGCGTCCTGGCTCGCGGCACCCTGTCCCCACTCGGCGAGGCCCTGCTCGCCGACGACCACGACGCCCTCCTCGATGCCGCCGGCAGGCTGCTGCCGGCCGCCAGCACCACCGCCCTGATCGGAGGCGACCTGACCGCCGTCGCCCACGGCGTCCCCTCCACCCACCTGGCCACCGTGCTCAACGCCTACGCCGACCAGGAGAGCGCGAACGCCGCCACCGTCTGGCGCTTCACCCCCACCAGCATCCGCCGCGCCCTGGACGCCGGCCACAGCGCCCGACGCATCCAAGACGCCCTGGCCGCCATCACCACCGCCCCGCTGCCACAGCCCCTCGCCTATCTGATCACCGACACCGCCCGCACCCACGGACGCATCCGCCTCGCCACCGCCGCCACCGTCCTGCACAGCACCGAACCCCCACTCCTCGCCGAAATCGCCGCCCACCGCACCCTCGCCAAACTCGGCCTGCGCCAGATCGCCCCCACCGTCCTGATCAGCCCCAGCCCCCTCGCCACAACCCTCACCGCCCTGCGCGAGGCGGGCTACGCCCCCGTCGCCGAGAACAGTGACGGCACCACCCGCATCGAACGCCTCCCCGCTCAACGTGCCAAGACCACCCGCCCGCCCCGCCACAGCCGCACCGCTGCCGATGACCGATCCGCCATCCCCACCGACCTCGAAGGCCTGACCGATCTCGCCGACCGGCTGCTGACCGCCCCCGCCGCACCGGAGCCGAAACCGGCATCGGAGCCGGTCCGGCGCAGCACGCCCGGCCGCTCCGTGGTCCTGGAGGAATTCACCGGCAGCACCGAGGACGTGATCGCCTCCTACGCCACCCGCCTGTCCGGCAGCGACATCCGCCAACTCGCGCACGCCGTCGACCACGACCTGTCCATCACCATCGACTACCGGGCAGCCACCGGCCGCCACACCACCCGCACCCTCAGCGACCTCGACCTCGACCCGCCCCACCTGTACGCCTGGTGCCACCTGCGCGACGACGAACGCTGCTTCACCCTCGCCCGTATCCAAGGCGTCATGCCCACCTGAACGATCACCACCCTTGGCCGAACCAACCAGCCCCCACGCCTCCTCGGCCTGGCCATCAGGCCACCCGGGTTACACCGCAGGCTGCACAGACCCTCCTGATGCACCGGTGGGCCGAGCGCGACGGCACCTACGACGAACTGGTGGCTCAGCGCTCGGGGGCCCTCACGATGCTCCCGAGCCGGCGGGGACGGCGATGAACAACGGGATTGCACCGGCCGCCGGGGCCGCATCGGGCACCGCCGGAATCTGCGCCCCGTGCCCGGGCAGCGAAGGGCTGCCCGGTACAGGCGGCCGTTGCCTTCACCATCGGTCCTGCGGACGTCGACGCCTGACTCGACCCCGCCCCTACCGGCAGCGACGAACTCCGCGCGCTGCTCCACACCCCCGCCGGCGGCCGGCCCACCGTCACCCCGGTCAGCGCTTTTGCGTGAGCGACGTCCAGGAGGGCGTGTCCGCCTGACAGGCGGCTGATCCGCGGTGCCGGTGCCCTGCCGGTAGGGGGCGGGGCCTGTCGGGGCCTGTCGGTGGGATGCCGGTGGTTCGTCAGCGGAGGTCGGCACCTTTCCAGAGACGGCCGGCCGGAGCTCACCGGGCGGCCCGGTCCCGAAGGAGTCACCATGCACACCCCGGTCACCATCATCGGCGCCGGACTCGGCGGGCTCACGCTGGCCTGCGTCCTGCACCTCCACGACATCCCGGTCACGGTCTGCGAGGCCGATTCCTCCCCGACGGAGCGCACGCAGGGCGGGATGCTCGACATCCACGACTACAACGGGCAGCTCGCCCTCGAAGCGGCCGGCCTGATGGAGGAGTTCCGCGCCATCGTCCTGGAGGGCCGTCAGGCGATGCGGGTCCTCGACCGGGACGGGACCGTCCTGTTCGAAGAGACCGACGACGACACGGGCGGACGCCCCGAGGCGATGCGCGGCGAGCTGCGAGGCATCCTGCTCGCATCGCTCCCGGCCGGCACCGTTCGGTGGGGGCACAGGGTCGGCGACGCCCGCGCCCTCGGGAACGGCCGCCACGAGGTGACCTTCGCCGACGGCACCACCGTCGTGACGGGCCTGCTGGTCGGCGCGGACGGCGTGTGGTCACGGGTTCGGCCGCTGCTCTCCACCGCCACACCGCAGTACGTCGGCACCTCGTTCGTCGAGACCTATGTCAGCGGCCAGCAAGAATTCCCCACGGACGGCCAGTTGCGAGCGTAACCCCCCAGTGACGGTACGACGATTGGATCCGTCGACTTCGAGGGTGCGGTAGGTGCCCGCCCCGTCAGCTGAGGAAGGACTCAGGCCCGAGGCGGCCCCAGGCCACGAAGGCGGCCAGGAGGATGTAGACCAGGTCCACTGCCACGAGCTTGAGTTCGTGGCGCCGGAACCGGGTGACCGCCGCGCCGAGCATGAGTATCACCAGGCCGAGGGCAGCCAGTGGCACCAGAACCGGCGCGATGTCGAGTGTGGCGGGCAGGATGAGGCCGGCTGCGGCCAGGACCTCGACGGCTCCGATGGCCTTGACCCCGCCCGCACTGAAGTCATCGACCCATCGGCCGCTGGCTCCCGCGGCGGCGATTTTCTCCTTGGGTGTGACCACCTTGAAGACGCCCCCCAACAGGTAGACGGCGGCGAGCAGTCCGGCGACGATCCATAGTGCGACGTTCATTCAGCTTCTCCCTGAACGGATACGGATTTCGGCAGTGCACCCGAGACGGCGTTGACGCCGGTAACGGGAGTGCGTAGGGCCTCCCACTGCTGGCGTGTGCTCCCGTGTCGCTGTTCCACTGGTGCCCTCTATGACGGGGTACGCAGGCTGGCTGTGACAGAAGCAGACGTGACCTGCCTCACCTGCCGGGATGTCCCAGGCGGATGGCGAGGACTGGATGCTCTGTGCATCCTCGGACGAGGCGGCGAGGGCGACGCTATGTCATCACGCACCGTCACATTCGCGGCCAGATGGCTCCCCGGTAAGTGGCCGCCGGTGGGGAATTGGAACTGGCCGCCGACAGACCTACCTGTTCGACGCCGACACCCGGCACACCTCCGCCGCGAAAGCGGTCGGCGGCGGGTCGATGATCGCGCCCACGCCGGGCAAGGAGATCTTCGCCCACCGGGAGAGCGGCGACACCCTGCACACCTACGTGGCGCTGTCCAAGCCGCAGGACTGGTTCGCCGCGATCGACTTCACCGATGCCGCCACGGCCACCGCGCGGATCGCGGCAGAGTTCGACGACTGGGCACCGGAACTCACCGCGCTGATCACCGGCAGCGACACCACGCCGGTCCTGCGCCCCCACTACGCCCTGCCGACCGGGCACCGGTGGGACCGGGTGCCGGGGGTCACCCTTGTCGGCGACGCCGCCCACCTCGCGGCCCCGAACGGTGAAGGCGCCAATCTGGCCATGCTCGACGGCGCCGAACTCGGCAAGGCCCTCGCCGCACACCCCGGCGACGTCGAGGCCGCGCTCACCGAGTACGAGCAGGCCATGTTCCCCCGCAGCGCCGAGGTCGCCACCTTCGAAGGCGTCGAGGTCCACCGGATCGACTCCGAGGACAACACGGCCCACGGCCTGGTCACCATGTTCACCGAGTTCACCGAGAAGCGCCGATGAGCCACTCAAGCCCTGGGCCGATGCTCTCCTCACCACCCCCGGGCGGTCGCCGCGCGAGGCTGCCCGGGCCGGCCGGACCGCCCTGAACCCCTTCAAGAACCTGGGTGCATTCAGGAATCCTCGTCAACCGGAGGGCCGTCACATCCCGCCTCGGGTCGGCGCTGCCGGGGCCGCCCTGCCGGGGCGTTCCGGCACGCCGCACCGTGGCCGCCCGATCATCTCCGTCCCGCCGCAG
Organism: Kitasatospora sp. NPDC085895; assembly: GCF_040702125.1. Classification (NCBI taxonomy): domain Bacteria; kingdom Bacillati; phylum Actinomycetota; class Actinomycetes; order Kitasatosporales; family Streptomycetaceae; genus Kitasatospora; species Kitasatospora sp. NPDC085895. The sequence goes on from NZ_JBFBJY010000015.1 coordinate 19,799, forward strand.
TGGGACCGGGGGTGGACGGGCGGGTGAGCGTCCAGGAGGCGAGGAGGTCGAGGGCCCGTCTGGAGGGGGAGGCGGCTTCGGTCGTGTAGAGGAACAGGACGGTCTCACTGCCGCCGGGCAGGGGGAGGGTTTCGTACGCGACGGTGAGTTCGCCGACCAGGGGGTGCAGCAGCTTCTTGGAGCCGTGGGTCCGCTGGTGGACCCGGTGCTGCCGCCACCAGTGGTCGAAGTCGGCGCAGCGCTCCCGTAGTTCGGCGATGAGTGACCGGGTGGCTTCGTCGCCGGGGTCACGGCCGACGTCGAGGCGGAGGTTCTCGACTGCGGCGCGCGCCTGTGCCTGCCGGTCGACGAACAGGGCGCGTGCGTCCTGGTCGAGGACGTCGACACGGGCGACTGCTGCCGCTGCCGGTCGACCTGACCGACGAAGCCCGGGTCAAGGACGCGGTCGAGCGCGCGGTCGAGCGTTTCGGCGGCTTGGACGTGGTGGTCAACAACGCGGGCTACGGCTTCCTCACGGCGGTCGAGGAGACCGGCGACCAGGAGGTGCGCGACATGCTCGGCGTCCAGGTGAGCACTACCCGATGCTCCGGGCCATGGTCGCGGACCATCTCGACCTGCAGGGCCGTCAGCTCGGCGACCCCGTCGAGGGAGCCGCGGCGATCATCCGCCACGCCACGAACCGGGACAGCCCGCTGCGGCAGGTGCTGGGGTCGGACGCCCACGCCTTCGCCACCGCGAAGGTCGACGCACTGCGGGCCGACCTCGACGCCGCTGCCGCTTCCGCCACCGACTTCCCGGCCGCCTGATCCCCGCCGCCGGCCGGGCGATCCCGCCCGGCCGGCGCAGGACATCGGCCGACCTCGGTGCCCATGAGGCGTACATCAAACGCGGATGCGTCTACCTCGGCACCGTCACCACAGCCGCCCTCGTCATCTGACTCCGCACGTGATCGACCGGACGAGTCCTAGCGCCGTCGGTCCGCCAGCTCCTCGGACGACGCGTCCCACTGGTGCGGGACCTGCGGGAGGGGCGACGGTGCGCCCGTGCCGTCGTGCTGGAGCGAGACCGTGCGGGTGGGGGCGGGGATCGAGATGCCCTCCGTGCGGTACCGCTGGTGCAGGCGCTTGATGAACTCGTGCTTGATCCGGTACTGGTCGCTGAACTCGCCGACGCCCAGGATCACCGTGAAGTTGATCCTGGAGTCCGCGAAGGTGTGGAAGCGGACGGCACCCTCGTGGTCGGGCACGCCGCCGCTGATGTCGGCCATCACGCTGTCGACGACCTCGAGGGTGACCTTCTCCACGTGCTCCAGGTCGCTGTCGTAGCCGACCCCGACCTGGACCAGGATCGACAGCTTCTGCTCGGGCTGGGAGTAGTTCGTCATGTTCGTCCGCGCCAGGCGGCCGTTGGGGATGATCACCAGGTTGTTCGACAGGTTGCGCACCACGCTGTTGCGCCAGTTGATGTCGACGACGTACCCCTCCTCCCCGCTGGTCAGCCGGATGTAGTCACCGGGCTGGACGGTCTTCGAGGCGAGGATGTGCACGCCCGCGAAGAGGTTGGCGAGGGTGTCCTGCAACGCCAGCGCGACCGCGAGGCCGCCCACTCCGAGGGCGGTGACCAGCGGGGCGATGGACACCCCGAGGGTCTCCAGGGCGACGAGGACGCCCATCGACAGCACCACGATGCGGGTGATGTTGACGAAGATGGTCGCGGACGCCGCGACGCCCGTCCGGGACGCGGCCACCGACTGCACCAGCCCGGCCACCACCCGGGCCGCGCTGAGCGTCGCGATGACGATGAGCACGGCCGTCAGCGACTTGTCGACCAGCCCTCCGATCCGGGCGGTGAGCGGCAGCGCCGAAGCGGCCACCGCGGCCCCGGCGACCACGGCCGCCCAGGGGACGACGGTGCGCAGCGCGTCGACGATGATGTCGTCGCCGCTCCACTTGGTCCGGCCCGCGTGCTTGCCCAGCCACTTCATCAGGGCCCGCAGCACCAGACCGGCCACACAGCCGGAGGCCAGGGCGATGCCGGCCACCACCCAGTCGTGCAGGACCAGGTCCCGGGTCACCGTCACCGTCCCGCCTCCGCAGCGTGGAGGGCGAGGGAACGGGCCGCGGCCGGCTGCCGTATGTACTGTGTCGTCACCGTGTCGCCTGTCAGGTCGTGTGGTGCGCAGCCGCATTGGAGCGGATGTGCGCATTCCGAACGGACTGCCATCCTGCCCCATGGCCCGGTCGCCGCCACAGCCGGACCCTGCCTTCCGGCCGTCCGTGTCAGGCGTTCCGCGCGGTGATGCCCTGGGCGTAGTGGAAGAGGCCCGCCGGGTCGTATCGGTGTTTGACCTGGGCGAGGCGGGTGTAGTTGGCGCCGTAGTAGGCGTGCTGCCAGTCGGGGAGGTCGGGGTCGGGGAAGTTGACGTAGGCGCTGTCGGTGTCGAGGCGGCGGCGCAGGGTGCGGTGGGCGGCACGGGTCTGGGCCAGCAGGCGGTCCACCTGGTCGGACGGGGTGCCGGGCTTCCAGTGGGTGCCGATGTCGATGACGTACGTCGCGTCGCGGTGCGGGTAGGCGGTTTCGTCGGGCCGGGGCCGGTCGCTGGTGCCGCCCATGGCGAAGAGGGTGACGTAGCCGGTCGCGCCGGAGGGACCGGGCCGCCAGGAGCGGGTCCACTCGACGACGTCCGCCACGGCGGAGGGGCTCAGCCACCGGTCGGGGACGAGCGACTTGGAGGCGTAGCAGTCCGGTGCTCCGGGGGTGTCCATGAGGTGGTCCTGGGCCGTCCAGAAGTCGCGTTCCTCGATGAACGCCTCGTCGGGGCGCAGTTCGAGGAGCGGGGCGAGGAGGCGGCGCAGGGTGTCCTCGGGGCCGAGGAGCTGGCCGAGGGTCCAGAGCGAGGTCCGGCCGTCGCCGGTGTTCCTGAAGCCGATGCGGGTGTCGAGGTCGCCGGTCCGGTCGGCCTCGAGGAGGCGCTGGAGGTGGTCGACGGCGGGTTGGGCGGCGGTGAGGGGGAAGGCCAGGTCGAAGACGGTGGCACGCTGCCGGTCGACCGGGACGGCGTCGAAGACGAAGGCGGTGTTGATGCCGAAGTTGCCGCCGGCGCCGCCGCGGCAGGCCCAGAACAGGTCGGGGTTCTCGTCGGCGGTGGCGCGGACCGGGGTGCCGTCGGCGAGGACGAGGCGGGTCTCGACGAGACTGTCGCAGGTCAGGCCCCACTTGCGGTCGTTGAAGCCGAGTCCGCCGCCGAGGGTCAGGCCGGCCACGCCGACGCCGGGGCAGCGCCCGCCGGGGAAGTACAGGCCGGCGGCGCGGGCGGCGTAGACGTCGGAGTTGGTGGCGCCGCCGCCGAGGTGCAGCCGCCTCCCGACCGGCGTGACCCGGTTCATCGCACGGAGGCTGACGACCAGGCCGGTGGTGGTCGAGTACCCGGCGTAGTTGTGGCCGCCGGAGCGCGGTGCGAGGGGCACGTCGTGGGCGGCGCACCAGCGGACGGCGACGCGCACGTCGTTCTCGGTGGCGCAGGCGAGCACCCCGGCCGGTCGGATCGCGGCGTAGCGCTGGTTGTCGGCGACGGCCTCCAGCGGGTAGTCGGGGTCGCCGGGCCGGTAGAGGCGGGCGGCCGGGCTGAGGAGGCGGCGCAGCTCCCGCCAGGCGGCGGGCCCGGGGTCCTGGCCGTGGGTGTGCGAGGCGGCGGCCGCGGGGATGGGGGAACCTGGGGCGAACGCGAGACCGGCGACGGCGACGGCGCCGGTGCGCAGGACGGATCGTCGATCGAGCGGCATGGGGCTCCCCGTTCTGCGCGGCGTCCGGCGGGCCCTTCCCGTGGCGCACAGACAGAGGGTGGGGCCGCGCCGTGGTATGAGCGGCAGTGACACTCCGTGGGCGAACGGGGTTCACGCGAACGCCCGCCGCCGGGTGGTCCGCGGCGACCGGTGGCGGGACGCCCCGAACGGGAGTCCGTCTCAGAGGCGTCGGGGGCCGGCGCCGTCCTCGGCGAGCGCGTCGCCGGGGTTCAGCAGGGCACAGGCCTTCATCGAGAGGCAGCCGCAGCCGATGCAGCCCGTGAGTTCGGCCTCCAGCCGTTCGATGGTCTGCCGGCGCTCCTCCAGACGGCGCTTCCAGCCGCGGGAGGCGCGCTGCCACTCGTCGTGGCTCGGCGGCCGGTGGAGCGGGACGTCGGCGAACGCCTCCCGGAGGTCCTGCAGCGGGATGCCGATCCGTTTCGCCACCGAGATCAGGGCGACCCGGCGCAGCATGTGCCGGGGGTAGCGGCGCTGGTTGCGCTCGTCGCGTTCGGACGCGATCAGGCCGAGCTCCTCGTAGAACCGCAGGGCGGACACCGCCGCGCCGGTCCGTGCACTGACCTCGCCGATGGCCAGCCAGTCGTCCGGGGTGGCCCCGGCCTCACCGGGCTGTCGGGTCGTCATGCACCGCCTCCTGTTGACCTCAAGCTTACTTGAGGCCCTACGGTCGGCCGTGCCAGAACGGCGAGCAGCACCGACCCGGAGAGGACGGTAGCCCGATGACGTTTGTGATCGCCCTGCCCTGTGTGGACGTCAAGGACAAGGCATGCCTGGACGAGTGCCCCGTCGACTGCATCTACGAGGGGGAGCGGATGCTGTACGTCCACCCCGACGAGTGCACCGACTGCGGCGCCTGCGAGCCGGTCTGCCCGGTCGAGGCGATCTACTTCGAGGACGACACCCCGGAGCCGTGGCGGCAGTTCAACACGGCGAACGCCGAGTTCTTCACCGACCTCGGCTCCCCGGGCGGCAGCGCCGGGCTCGGCCCGATCGGGAAGGACCATCCGATGGTGGCGGCGCTGCCGGTCCAGGACACCGCCTGACCCGCAGGGGCGCTCGGGTGGTTGATCCAGGGGCGCTGGAGTCACCGCCCGAGCGCCATGTGAAGACGGCCCCTAGGCCTCGCTGATGTTGACCAGCCAGGTGATGCCGAAGCGGTCGGTGCACATGCCGAAGACGTCGCCCCACATCTGCTTCTCCAGCGGGACGGTCACCGTGCCGCCCTCGGACAGCGCCGCCCAGTAGCCGCGCAGTTCGGCGTCGTCGTCGCCGCTCAGGCTCACCGTGATGTTGTTGCCCGGCCGGTGCTCCATGCCCGGCGGGTTGTCGGCGCCCATGAGGGTGTAGCCGCGCGGGGTCACCAGCATGCCGTGCATGATCCGGTCGGCCGTCTCGCCGGTCTGGTCCGGGTCGAACTGGCCGAAGGTGTTCAGGTCCAGGTCGCCGCCGAAGACGACCTGGTAGAACTCCATCGCCTGGCGGGCGTCGCCGTCGAAGCTGATGTAGGGGTTGAGCCGGGATGCCATGAGGGGTCCTCTCCTGACGACGCGTCGGTCTGCCGCAGCGTAGGCGACCGTCCCGCCGTCGGCGGGGAGGGCGCACCGGCCGTCGCCGCATCGGCCCGAACGGAGCCCGGCGGGCCGCGCGGCTACGGGGTGACCGTCCGGCCGTCCATCCGCTCGAACGACGTCGCGACCAGCTCGGCGAGCACCGCACGGTCCACGTCGGCGAGCCGTTCGAGGTAGAGGCAGCCCTTGCCGGTGGTGTGCGGGCCGAGCCGGGCCAGCAGGCCGGCGTACGGCTCGAAGCCCTCGGCGACGTACAGCACCAGCGCCTGCCTGCGCGGGGCGAACGCGATCGGCGGCCACTCGCCCGAGCGGCCGCTCGCGTAGCGGTAGCGGTAGCTGCCGAAGCCGACCATCGACCCGCCCCACATCTCCGCGGGTGCGCCCGTCGCCCCGGCGAGCAGGTCGCACAGCTGCTGCGCGTCGGCGCGCCGCCGTTCGTCGCCCACGCCCGCGAGGAACGCGGCGGGGTCGGCACCCGTCCGCACGGTCTTCGGCTCAGCCGTCGCGGTCACCCATCCCCCCAGCATGCCCGCGGAGGACCGGGCCGTCGGGCGGCGACGCGCGGCGGCGTAGGCTGGCCCGCATGGCCGTGGTCGAGGTGGTGCAGCTCCTGGTGTCGCCGGCGCACCGGTACACCGGACGCCCGTCGGAGGGGCCGTCCCCGGCGCACCCGGACGAACTCGTCGGCAGCGCCGAGGTGCGGCAGGGCCTCGGCCTCGTCGGTGACCGCTACTACGCCCGCCCGGCCCACCGGGACGCCGCCGTCACGCTGATGGCCGCCGAGAACCTCCCGCTCGACATCCGGCCCGGCACGGACCTGCGTCACACCCGCCGCAACGTGCTGCTCCGCGGGGTCGACGTCGACGCACTCCTGGGCCGGACGGTCTCGCTGGACTGCGGCACCGGGCCCGTCCTGCTGGCCGTCCGCCGCGCCGCCCGGCCCTGTGCGTGGATGGACGCCGTGATCGGCCCCGGCGCGCAGCGGGCCCTGCGCGACAGGGGCGGCGTCCGCTGCACCCCGCTGAGCGACGGCGTCCTCACGCTCGGACCGGCGGAGTTCCTCGTCCTGCCCGACTGAGGACCGGCCGGAGACCGGCAGTCGCCGTCACAGGTCCACCACCGTGCCGAGGCCGCGGGTGCGCGCGGCGCGGTGGACCACCGAGGCGGCCGCGACGTCCAGGGCGGCGTGGCCGGTGGACTTGAAGACGGTCAGCTCGTCGGGGGAGCGGCGCCCGGGTGCGGTGCCGTCGAGGACGGCACCCAGCAGGGTGAGGCGTTCGGCGGGGACGTCGCGGAGCTCGTGCGCGCCGGCCGGCGGGGGAGAGGCGGCGCCCGGCCACTCGACGAAGAGCGCGCCCTCCCGCACGGTGGCGGCGTCCAGCTCCGGCCCGCGCGAGCCGCCGACCGAGCTGACGTGGGCCCCGGGTGCCAGATCCGCCCGCCGCAGGACGGGCTCGGACGCGTCCGTGCAGCAGAAGACCACGTCGGCACCGGCCAGCGCCTCCGCGACCGTGCAGGCCACCGCCCCCGGGAGCAGCTCCGCCGCCCGGCGGGCCCGGTCCGTGTCGCGGCCGCCGACCACCACCTCCGTCCGCGGGCCGAGCCCGGTCAGCAGGGCGAGTTGGGCGCGGGCCTGGGTGCCGGTGCCGAGCACCGCCACCCGCCGGGGCGTCGGCGCGGCGAGCGCCCGCATGCTCAGCGTCGCGCAGGCGGCCGTCCGGACGGCGGTCAGCGGCTCGGCGTCCATCAGGGCGAGCGGCCGGCCGTCCTGCTCGTCGAAGAGCGCCACCACCCCGCGGTGGTTGCCGCGGCCCGGCGCCGCCGGATCCGCGAAGACCGAGACCAGTTTGGCCGCCAGCCCCAGCCCCGGGACGTGGCCGGGCATGGCGCCGAGCAGCCCGGTGGGCGTCCGGGCGGCGATCCGCGGCGGCGCCGACACCTCGTCCCGGGCGACGGCGACCAGCGCCCGGGCGACCGCCCCGATCACCTCGGCCGGGTCGAGCGCGGCGCGGGTCTGCGCCCGGTCGAGGACGAGCACCCCGCTCACCGGGCGCCTCCTTCCGGGTCCGGCGCCGCGGTGCCGGGCCGGCCCGCGAGGACGTCCTCCAGAGAGCCGGCGGCGGCGAGCAGACGTTCCGTCAGGCCGTCCAGCGCGGGCCCGTCGAAGTCGGTGTCCAGGCCGACCGCGGTCAGCGCGCAGACCGGTGAGCCGTCCCGGGAACGGACCACCCGGCTGATCGAGGCGACCGGCTTCTCGTTGCGCCCGCGCTCCAGCGCGACGCCGGTGCGCTCGACCCGGGCGAGGTCCGCGAGCAGTCCGTCCGCGCCGTCCAGCGGGTACCCGGCCTCCTCTGCGGGCCGCAGGTAGGGGGCCCGCGCGTCGGCGGGCAGGGCGGCGACCAGCGCCAGCGGGCCGGCGAACCGGTGCACCGGCAGCGCCTCGCCGCGCAGGTGGGAGATCATCGCCAGCCGCTCCGGCCGCACCACGTCCACCACCCGCGCCCGGTCGCCCTCCAGCACCTGGAGGTTCACCATCAGGCCGGTGGCCCCGGACAGCCCCTCCAGGACGGGCCGGGCCAGCGCCGTCAGCGAGTGGTGCAGCGCCGCGGCCGAGACCTGCAGCGCGGCCGCGCCCGGCAGGTAGGTGTCGCCGACCCGCAGCACCCAGCCGCGCCGGACCAGGTCGAGCAGGATCCGGTAGGCCGTGGCCCGGTGCAGGTCGACCGACCGCGCGAGGTCGGCGAGCCGGGCGGGGCGGTCGGCGCGGGCGACCGCCTCGACGAGATCGAGGGCCTTGTCGACCGCGGACCGGGGAGCCTGTGACATCCGACCTCTCCACCTCCGGGGGCCACTGGGATACAGTGACGCGAATGTTTCCGCAGACAATACACATGTTGCGCCTGATGCAACAGATGAGTGAGAGGTGACGGATGCCGGACGAGTCCCACGGCGCACCCACCCCCTACGCGCCGCCCGCGCCCGGCGCCGTCACCGTGTACCGCGGAGCCACCGTCTTCGACGGGACGGACCGCCCGCCCCGCCGGGCCGCGATCGTGGTGGACGGCGAACGCATCCGGCACGTCGTCGACGAGACCGAGCTGGCGGCCGTGCTCCCGGACGGCGCCGAGACCGTCGACCTCGACGGCCGCCACGTCACCCCCGGCCTGATCGACGCCCACCAGCACCTCGCCACCCCGCCCGACCGGCCCCGCGCCGAGGCCGTGCTGCGCCGCCTGGTGCACAGCGGCGTCACCGCGATCCGCGACATGGCCGACGACGTCCGCCAGATCGGCGACCTCGCCCGCGCCACCCTGGTCGGCGAGATCCCCGGCCCCGACATCCACTACGCCGCCCTGATGGCCGGGCCCTCCTTCTTCGACGACGTCCGCACCCACCAGGTCACCCGCGGTGCCGTCGCCGGCCAGGTCCCCTGGATGCAGGCCGTCACCCCCGACACCGACCTGCGGATCGCCGTCGCCCTCGCCCGCGGCACCCACGCCTCCGCGATCAAGGTCTACGCCGACCTCGACGCCGCCGCGGTCGCCGCGATCACCGCCGAGGCCCACCGCCAGTCCATCCCCGTCTGGGCACACGCCGCCGTCTTCCCGGCCGGCCCGCGCGAGGTCGTCGAGGCCGGCGTCGACACCGTCTCCCACGTCACCCTGCTCGCCCACGCCTGCGCCACCCGGCCCCTGACGACCTACCGCGACAAGCCGCCGATCGACCACGCCCGCCTCGCCGCCGGCGACGACCCGGTGCTCGCCGAGCTGTTCGCCCTGATGCGCCGCACCGGCACCGTCCTCGACGCCACCGCCGCGCTCTGGGCCAGCGCGGAGATGACCGGCGGCGGACCCGAGGCCGCCGAACGCGCCCGGCGGAACAGCGACCTCGCCGCCGCACTCACCGCCCAGGCGCACCGCGCGGGCGTCCCGATCGCCACCGGAACCGACTACGAGACCCCGCCGGACGACCCCTTCCCCGCCCTCCACGAGGAACTCGCCTTCCTCGTCGACCGCTGCGGCCTCACCCCCGAGGACGCGCTGCGTTCCGCCACCGCCGTCGGCGCCCGCAGCGCCGGTGCGCAGCAGCTGCGCGGCACCGTCGAGGCCGGCCGGCTCGCCGACTTCGCGGTCTTCGACGAGGACCCGCTGCAGGACGTCAAGCACCTGCGCACCGTGCACCTGACCGTCAAGCGGGGCCGCCGCCACGCCCGCGCCGACTTCGAGGCGGGCCGATGACCGACTCCCCGTTCCCGCCGGTCGTCAACGCGCTCGGCCAGCTGGACAACCCCAACGCGCCCCGGTCCGCCGAGGCCGCCGCCGAACTCAACCCGTCCAGCTCCCAGCTCACCGTGGACGCCCGCGCCCTGGCCGACGCCCACGCCTCCGGCCTGACCGCCGTCAACATCACCCTCGGCTACACCATGGGCGACCTCCCGCCCTACGAGCACACCCTGGAGGAGATCGACGTCTGGGACGCGATCGTCCGCGCCAACCCCGCCGACCTGCTCAAGGTCCGCACCGCCGCCGACCTCCACCGGGCCGCCCGGGAGCGGAGGATCGGCATCGTCTACGGCTTCCAGAACGCGGTGGCCGTCGGCGACGACCCCGACCGCGTCCGGGTGTTCGCCGACCGCGGAGTGCGCGTCGTCCAGCTGACGTACAACCAGGCCAACCAGCTCCGCGACGGCTCCATGGCGCCGGAGAACCGCGGACTCACCCCGCTCGGCCACCGGGTCGTCGAGGCGCTCAACGACAGCCGGCTGATGGTCGACCTCTCGCACAGCGGCGAACGCACCTGCCTGGACGCCGCCCGGGCCTCCCGGCAGCCCGTCTCGATCAACCACACCGGCTGCCGCGCCCTGGTCGACCTGCCGCGCAACAAGACCGACGAGGAACTGCGGCTGGTCGCCGACCGCGGCGGCTTCGTCGGCATCTACTTCATGCCCTTCCTCAGCCCGACCGGCCACGCCACCGCCGCGGACGTCGTCGAGCACATCCACCACGCCGTGAACGTCTGCGGCGAGGACGCCGTCGGCATCGGCACCGACGGAGCGATCACCCCGATCGACGACCTCGACGCCTACCGGGCCGCCCTCGCCGAGCACGTCGAACTGCGGCGCGCGAGCGGCGTCGGCGCGGCCGGCGAACGGGCCGACACCCTGCCGTTCGTCGAGGACCTCCGCGGCGTCGACCAGTTCCGCGACCTGGCCCGGCTGCTCGAACGGCGCGGCTACCGCTCGGAGCGGATCGAGAAGATCCTCGGCCGCAACTTCGTCGACCACGCCGAACGCGTCTGGGCTCCCGCCTAGGACCGGCAGCACCCCACGCGCCCGCAGATCCGTGACCGTCGACCGCCACGAGGCGCATGGTGGGCCCGGGACCGGGCACACAGTGGGTCATGTCGGACATACTGCCTGCTGTGGACCCCCGAACCGACCATCCCGTGGAGGCCGGCGCACCGCAGGCCGGCGACACCACCGAGAGCACCGTCACGGTGGTCGTCGCCGGCCTGTGCAACCTCGGCATCGCCGTGGCCAAGGCGCTCGCCGGCCTGGTCAGCGGCTCCGGCGCCATGCTCGCGGAGGCCGCGCACTCGCTCGCCGACACCGTCACCGAGGTGCTGCTCTTCCTCAGCCTCAAACGCAGCACCCGCCCCGCCGACGACACCCACCCCTTCGGGTACGGCCGGGAGCGGTACGTGTGGGCGCTGCTCGCCTCGTTCGCGACCTTCATCGGCGGCGCCGTCTTCTCGATCACCGACGGGGTCCGCACCCTGCTGCACGGCGAGGAACTCGGCAGCCCGACCGCCTCCTACATCGTGCTGGCCGTCGCCTTCGTCCTCGAGTCGGTGTCGCTCTCCCGGACGGTCCGCCAGGTCCGCGGCGAGGCCGGCAGGCTCGGGGTGACCGGCCGCCGCTACCTGCGCGGCACCCCCGACACCGCCGTCAAGGCGGTCTTCCTGGAGGACGTGGCCGCGCTGATCGGCCTCGTGCTGGCCTTCGGCGGAGTCCTCGGCACCGAATGGACCGGCGACTCGGCGTGGGACGGCGTCGCCTCGCTGCTGATCGGGGCACTGCTGGCCTGGGTGGCGGTGGTGCTGGCCCGCGCCAACGGCTCGCTGCTGATCGGCCGGGCGCTGCCGCAGAGCGCGGAGGACAGGATCGCCGAGACGCTGCGCGGACAGCCGCAGGTGCGACAGGTGGTCGACCTGGTCACCCTGGTCAGCGGACCGCAGGACGTCCTGGTCGCGGCGAAGGTCGCCTTCGAGGAGCCCGCCACCGCACGGGACGTGGAACGCGCCTGCGAGGAGGCCGAGATGGCGATCCGCGCCGCCCACCCGGCGGTCGCCCGGGTCTACCTCGACCCGACCCCGGGCCGTACCAAGGAGCTGTAGGGGGACTGACCGAAGGGGCGCGGGGAACCGCACCGGGCCGGGCCTTGGTCCGAAGACCGGCCCGCATCCGAATTGCGCAGTTCCCCGCGCCCCCGGGGTGCTGCCCCTTGAGCGCCGGCCCCGGTTCTAGGCGGCAGCCTTGGTGCGGCGGTCGCCGGGGGAGGGGTCGAGGGTGTTGAGGGCCTGGAGGATGGCCTCCACGCTCTGCTTGGCGTCGCCGAAGAGCATGCTGCTGTTCTCGCGGAAGAACAGCGGGTTCTGCACGCCCGCGTAGCCGGACGCCATCGACCGCTTGAAGACGACCACGTGGCCCGCCTCCCACACCCGCAGCACCGGCATGCCCGCGATCGGGCTGGTCGGGTCCTCCGTCGCCGCCGGGTTGACGGTGTCGTTGGCGCCGATGACCAGGACGACCGACGTGTCGGCGAAGTCCTCGTTGATCTCGTCCATCTCCAGCACGATGTCGTACGGCACGCGGGCCTCGGCCAGCAGCACGTTCATGTGCCCGGGCAGGCGGCCCGCCACCGGGTGGACGCCGAAGCGGACCTCGACGCCGCGCTCGCGCAGCACCCGGGTCAGCTCGGCGACCGGGTGCTGGGCCTGGGCGACGGCCATGCCGTAGCCCGGCGTGATGATCACCGAGTCGGCCTCGGCGAGCATCTGCGCGGTGTCCTGCGCGCTGCTCTCGCGGTGCTCGCCCTGCTCCGCGTCCTGCGCGGCGGGCGCCTCGATGCCGAAGCCGCCGGCGATGACGGAGATGAAGGACCGGTTCATCGCCTTGCACATGATGTACGACAGGTAGGCGCCGGAGGAGCCGACCAGCGCACCGGTGACGATCAGCAGGTTGTTGTTCAGCAGGAAGCCCGCCGCCGCCGCCGCCCAGCCCGAGTAGCTGTTCAGCATGGAGACCACCACGGGCATGTCGCCGCCGCCGATCGAGGCGACCAGGTGCCAGCCCAGCAGCAGCGCCAGCACCGTCACCGCGATCATCAGGCCGAGGCTCGGGCTGATCGTGAACCACACCGTCAGCGCCGCGAACGCCACCAGCGCCGCCACGTTGAGCGCGTTCTTGCCCGGCAGCATCAGCGGGCTCGACTTGATCCGCGCCGACAGCTTCAGGTAGGCGACGATCGAGCCGGTGAAGGTGACCGCGCCGATGAAGATGCCGATGAACACCTCGGCGTGGTGGATGCGCAGCAGGTCCGAGCCGACCAGGGTCTGCGCGGTGCCGTGCCGCTCGACCTCCAGGTAGCTGTTCCAGCCGACCAGCACCGCGGCCAGGCCGACGAAGCTGTGCAGCACGGCGATCAGCTCGGGCATCTGGGTCATCTCGACCCGGCGGGCCCGCCACAGGCCGATCGCGCCGCCCGCGGCCATGGTGACCACGATCAGCGAGACCGCGCCCGCGGAGATGTCGTGCGCCGCGACCACCACGGTGGCCACGAGCGCGAGCGCCATGCCGGCGATGCCGTAGGCGACACCGGCCCGCGAGGTCCGGTGCTGGGAGAGCCCGGCGAGGCTGAGGATGAACAGCAGTGCGGCGACCAGGTCCGCGGCGTGGGCGGCCGTCGTGTACGTCATCGGTCATCGGCCCTTCGAGAACATGCCGAGCATCCGGCGGGTGACGGCGAATCCGCCGAAGATGTTGACGCTGGTCAGCAGAATCGCCACCGCGGACAGCACGGTGACCACCGCGTTCTCGCGCCCGATCTGCAGCAGCGCGCCGATCACGACGATGCCGGAGATCGCGTTGGTCACCGACATCAGCGGCGTGTGCAGGGCGTGGTGCACCTTGCCGATCACGTAGTAGCCGATCACCACGGCGAGCGTGAACACCGTGAAGTTCTCGGCCAGTTGGGCCGGGGCGAAGGCGACCAGCAGGAACATCGCGAGCATGCCGAGCCCGACCAGGCCGAGGCGCGCCCGCACCGAGAGGCCGGACGGCTTGGCGGCGACCGGGGCCGCGGGGGCGGTCGGCGCGGCGGCGGCCGGTGCCGCCGAGACCTGGACGGGCGGCGCCGGCCAGGTCAGTTCGCCCTCGCGGACGACCGTCACCGAGCGCTGGACGACGTCCTCGAAGTCCAGCGACAGCCGGCCGTCCTTGCCGGGCGTGAGCAGCTTCAGCAGGTTGACCAGGTTGGTGCCGAACAGCTGCGAGGCCTGGGCCGGCAGCCGCGAGGCGAGGTCGGTGTAGCCGATCAGGGTGACCCCGTTGTCGGTGACCACCACCCGGCCGGCCACCGTGCCCTCGACGTTGCCGCCCTGCGCGGCCGCCATGTCGACGACCACGCTGCCCGGGCGCATCGCCGCGACGTCCTCGGCGGTGATCAGCCGCGGCGCCGGACGGCCCGGGATGAGCGCCGTGGTGATGATGATGTCCACGTCCGCGGCCTGCTCGTGGTAGAGCGCCGCGGCCGCCCGGTCGTAGTCCTCCGAGGTGGCCTTGGCGTAGCCGTCGGTGCTGCGCTCCTGCTCCACGTCGACCGCGAGGAACTCGCCGCCGAGCGAGCGGACCTGGTCGGCGACCTCGGGCCGCGGGTCGGTGGCCCGGACGACCGCGCCGAGACTGCTGGCCGCGCCGATCGCGGCGAGGCCGGCCACACCGGCGCCGGCGACCAGCACCTTCGCCGGCGGCACCTTGCCGGCCGCGGTGACCTGGCCGGTGAAGAACCGGCCGAAGACGTGCGCGGCCTCGATGACCGCCCGGTAGCCGGCGATGTTCGCCATCGAGCTGAGCACGTCCATCGACTGCGCGCGCGAGATGCGCGGCACCGCGTCCAGGGCCAGTGCGGTCACCGGACGCTGCGCCAGCAGGTCGACGAGTTCCTTGTTCTGGTTGGGGCCGAGCAGGCCGACCAGGGTCGCGCCGTCGTTCAGCCGGGCGACCTCCTCGGCGGAGGGCGCGTTGACCTTCAGCACGACGTCCGCGTGCCAGGCCTCGCCGACCTGCGCACCCGCGTCGCGGTAGGCGTCGTCGGTGAACCCGGAGGCCGAACCGGCCCCGGACTCGACGACGACCTCGTAGCCCAGGGCCAGCAGCTGACGCACCGTGGCCGGTGTTGCCGCGACCCGGGTTTCCCCGGAGGCCGACTCCGCCACGACGCCCAGGCGCTGCGGTGGAGGGTTGGCCGGTTCGTGAGCAGACATGACACCTGTCTCCCTTGTCGGAGGCGCGGCCGGCGGCGGGTCTTCCGCGGTCGGCCGTTGCCAGGATTCTGCGATCTGGGGGAGCCCGCACCCCTGGTCGCAGGAACGTACACCCCTGCCACAGGCCGTGACGACGGCCCCTCCGGTGACCTTCCTCACGTGGACATCAGGCCCCGGAACAGCAAACACCGGTCCCGGCGGAGCGCCGGGACCGGTGTTCTGAGGTCGGGTCGGACACCGACCGTCGGTGCCGGCTACGCGAGATCGAACCGGTCCAGGTTCATCACCTTCACCCAGGCGGCGACGAAGTCGTCGACGAACTTCTGCTTCGCGTCGTCGCTCGCGTAGACCTCGGCGAGCGCCCGCAGTTCGGAGTTGGAACCGAAGACGAGGTCGGCGCGGGTGCCCGTCCAGCGGACGGCGCCGGTCGCGGCGTCCCGGCCCTCGAAGGTGTGCGCGTCCTCGGAGGTGGCCTGCCAGGTCGTGCCGAGGTCGAGCAGGTTGACGAAGAAGTCGTTGGTGAGCGAGCCCGGCGTCTTCGTCAGGACGCCGTGCGGCGAGTCCTGGTGGTTGGCGCCCAGCACCCGCAGACCGCCGACCAGCGCCGTCATCTCGGGGGCGGTCAGGGTGAGCAGGTTCGCCCGGTCGAGCAGCAGGAACTCGGCCGGCAGCCGGTTGCCCTTCCCGTGGTAGTTGCGGAAGCCGTCGGCGGTCGGTTCGAGCGCGGCGAACGACTCGGTGTCGGTCTGCTCCTGCGAGGCGTCGGTGCGCCCCGGCGCGAACGGCACCTCGACGGCGAAGCCGGCCTTCTTCGCGGCCTGCTCGACGCCGACGCCGCCGGCGAGGACGATCAGGTCGGCGAGGGAGACCTGCGCGCCGCCCGGGCGGGCCTCGTTGAAGGACGTCCGGATGCCCTCCAGGGTGCGCAGCACCGGCGCCAGCCGGTCGGGGTCGTTCGCCTCCCAGCTGCGCTGAGGCTCCAGGCGGATCCGGGCGCCGTTGGCGCCGCCGCGCTTGTCGCTGCCGCGGAAGGAGGAGGCGGCCGCCCAGGCGGTGGAGACCAGCTGGCCGACCGTCAGGCCGGAGCCGGCGATGTCGTCCTTGAGCGCGGCGATCTCCGCGGCGCCGACCAGCGGGTGGGACACGGCGGGCACCGGGTCCTGCCAGAGCAGCACCTCGGAGGGCACCTCGGGGCCGAGGTAGCGCACCACCGGGCCCATGTCGCGGTGGGTGAGCTTGTACCAGGCGCGGGCGAAGGCGTCGGCGAAGGCCGCCGGGTCCTCCAGGAAGCGGCGCGAGATGGGCTCGTAGACCGGGTCGAGGCGCAGCGAGAGGTCGGTGGTGAGCATCGTGGGGGCGTGCGTCTTCGACGGGTCGTGCGCGTCGGGGACGGTGCCCGCGCCGCCGCCGTCCTTCGGCTTCCACTGGTGGGCGCCGGCGGGGCTCTTGGTGAGCTCCCACTCGTGGCCGAAGAGGGTCTCGAAGAAGCTGTTGTCCCAGGTGACCGGGGTGGGCGTCCAGGCGCCCTCGAGGCCGCTGGTGATCGCGTCGCCGCCCTTGCCGGTGCCGTGGGTGCTGCGCCAGCCGAGGCCCTGCTGCTCCAGCGGAGCGTCCTCGGGGTCGGCGCCGACGCTGTCCGCCGGGCCGGCGCCGTGGGTCTTGCCGAAGGTGTGGCCGCCGGCGATCAGGGCGACGGTCTCCTCGTCGTTCATCGCCATCCGGCGGAACGTCTCGCGGATGTCGCGGGCCGCGGCGATCGGGTCCGGGGTGCCGTTCGGGCCCTCCGGGTTGACGTAGATGAGGCCCATCTGGACGGCGCCGAGCGGGTTCTCCAGGTTGCGGTCGCCGGAGTAGCGCTCGTCGCCGAGCCAGGTCTGCTCGGGACCCCAGTAGACGTCCTCCTCCGGCTCCCAGACGTCCTCGCGGCCGCCGCCGAAGCCGAAGGTGGTGAAGCCCATGTCCTCCAGGGCGACGTTGCCGGCCAGGATCATCAGGTCGGCCCAGGAGATCTTCTGGCCGTACTTCTTCTTGACCGGCCACAGCAGGCGGCGGGCCTTGTCGAGGTTGGCGTTGTCCGGCCAGCTGTTGAGCGGGGCGAAGCGCTGCTGGCCGGCGCCCGCGCCGCCGCGGCCGTCGCTGATCCGGTAGGTGCCGGCGCTGTGCCAGGCCATCCGGATCATGAACGGGCCGTAGTTGCCGTAGTCGGCCGGCCACCAGTCCTGCGAGGTGGTCAGCACCTCGGAGATGTCCCGCTTCACGGCGGCGAGGTCGAGCGAGGTGAAGGCCGCGGCGTAGTCGAAGGACCCACCGAGGGGGTTGGCCTCGGCGGGGTTCTTGGCAAGGATCCGCAGGTTCAGCCGGTTCGGCCACCACTGGCGGTTGCCGCCGCCCTGGGTCGGATGAGGGGCTCGCCCGTGCACCACCGGGCAACCGCCGGTCCCCTCCGTCTTCGCGTCGGTGACGATTGCGTCAGGGTTCTCGGACATGTGAATCCTTCCAAGCTGGACGATCAGTTCCGAAGATGGGTCGGCCGGAAGAAGCGCGCGCACCCGGACCGGCGGGCCCGGGCACCGGGATCCCGTCCCGGGCGGGCGACGGACCGGCCGCGCCCGCGGTCACCGGAGCCCCGCGGCCGGCGCGGGACGCATCCGTCCCCGTCGTCCGGCGGGCAGCCACGAGCAGCAACGTCAGGCCGTCCTCTTCCGTTCAGCAGTGCCGATTTCGACCCTACATTAGACCTTGTCTAAGTCAATGCCGACACAAAACTTCAGCCGATTCCAGTCGCCTGGTACCCTCGCCCCATGAGTGACCTGTTGGAACGGCTCCGGAACCGCGGCTGGCGGCTCACCGCGCAGCGGCGGGTCGTCGCCCAGGTCCTGGACGGCGACCACATCCACTACACGGCCGACGAGATCCATGCCCGCGCGGTGGAAATGCTGCCCGAGATCAGCCGCGCCACGGTCTACAACACGCTGGGCGAGCTGGTCTCGCTCGGCGAGGTCATCGAGGTCAGCACCGACGGGCGGGCGAAGCGGTACGACCCCAACGCCCACCACGCCCACCAGCACCTCGTCTGCCAGTCCTGCGGCACCATCCGCGACGTCCACCCGACCGGGGACCCGCTGGCCTCGCTGCCCGACGGCGAGCGCTACGGCTTCACCCTCTCCGGGGTGGAGGTCACCTTCCGCGGTCTCTGCCCCAGCTGCGCCCAGGTGCAGTAGTCCCGGCGATTCCCGGCAGTAATTCACCCGATCGGGCGAGTCGGTGTCGGTCGGGGCCGGTTCACCCCAGCGGTTCACCCAGTGCCCAGCCCCCGGCGAGCAGGGCGTCCACGGCCGTCAGCGCCCGCCGCAGCCGCTCGACGCGGTCGCCCCGCAGCTCGATCCACGGCACCGCTCCGGCCGCCAGCACCTCGCGGAACCGGCCGGTCATCCACGGGCGCAGGTGCTCGCCGTCGCGCAGCCCGTCGTCGTCGAAGGCCACGCCGTCGTCCGAGGTCAGCAGGTACAGCGCGCGCGGCGGCATCCCCTCGGCGAGCCGGTGGACGGCCTCGGTGGCGCGGCCGCGGTAGCGCTCCTGCCAGACCGTGGTGGCCAGGGTGTCGGTGTCGCAGACCAGCACCGGCCCGCCGCAGCGGGCCGCGCGCTGCTCGGCCTCGTTCTGGCGGCGGCCGACCAGCTCGAAGTCGGCGTCCGTCCACTCCAGGTCGAACACGGTCGGCACCGGACCGCCGGGCCGGGCGCGGCCGCGCGCCACCGCGAGCTTCGCGGCCGTGAGCTCCCGCCCGTACTCGGGTACCCAGCGGGTCGCCGCGTGCGGACCGCCGCGGCCGCGGAGGGCGGCCGCCAGATCGCGGGAGAGCGTGGTGGTGCCGGTGGACTCCGCGCCGAGCACCACCACCCGGCGGGCGAACCAGGCCCGGACGGGCGGCTCCAGGTCGTCCCAGTGGCCGACCGGATCGGCCCGGACCTCGGTGCCGGACACGGCGAAGGTGTCCCGCGGCACGTCCAGCAGCACCGGTGCGGCGTCGAACCGCCGGGCGAGTTCGGTGCCGTACGGCTCCGAGCTGAACACCGCGTCCACCGGTGGCGCGGGCGGTGCCGCGGCCACCGCCTCGCGCATCAGCGCGACGTGCCCGGCCCAGACCTCGTCGCTCCCGTAGTCGACCGGCAGGTCGTCGGCGATCCCGGCGACGGCGACGTGCGGCTCGCCCGCCCAGTGTTCGCGCATCCAGGCGACCCGGTCGGCCAGCGGCACCGACTCGCACGCCGCCGCCATCACGACCACGGTGACCCGCTCGCAGGCGTCCGCCGCCGAACGGATCAGGAAGTGGTGGCCGGCGTGCGGCGGGTAGAACTTGCCGATCACCAGACCGTGGGCGAACCGGCCGCCGTCGGTCGTGCCGTCGTCGGCCCTGACGCCGCTCATGCCGGCACCCCCGCCGGGGCGGCGGCCGGACGGGCGGCGGCGGTGAGTTCGCGGTGCCAACTGCGCAGGCCCACCCCGCACAGGGCGAGGAAGAGCACGTACACCGCGGCGGTCAGCACCAGGTCCTTGGCCGCGTACAGCGGGATGTAGACCAGGTCGGCGGCGATCCAGAGGTACCAGTTCTCCACCTGCTTGGCGTTCAGCAGCCACTGGGCGGCGAGCGACAGGGCGGTGGTGAGGGCGTCCCAGAACGGCGCGCTGTCGCCGGCCCGGGTGAGCAGGGCGGTCAGCCCCCAGGTCGCCGGGACGAGCAGGGCCGCCAGCACCAGGAGCGTGGTCGGCGAGGCGTGGCCCATCGGCCGCCCGGTGTGCCGCTCGCCGCCGCGCAGCCAGCGGTACCAGCCGTGCGCGGCCAGCAGCAGGAAGACGATCTGCAGCGCGGCGTCGGCGTAGAGCCGTGCGCTCCAGAACAGCGCGAAGAAGAACAGGTTGTTGGCGATGCCCACCGGGAAGTTCCAGGAGCTGGCCCTGACGCACAGCCAGACGCAGACCGCGCCGGTGGCGAAGCCCAGCAGTTCGGCCGTGGTGACGGCGTCGCGGCCGAGCAGGAAGAGTGGGTGGTTCAGCGGTGCGAGCAGGTCGGCCAGGGTGTCGGAGACGGACACGGGTTCCCCCTTCAGGAATAGCGTCAGGGTGACGATAAGGGGTGGCCGGTCGATCCCGCAACGCCCTTCCGGCAGGTCGGGGGCGGGCCGGGGCCCCGACGCCGCTGCGCGCGGACCGTTCGCCCACCGCCCGGAGGATCCACTGACCCGCCGGCGGCGAGGCCGCCGCCGGCCGGCCGGACGCCGGGCCGGCCGATGCCGCGGTGGTGTGTCGCTGCCGGGCCCGGTGCGCCGCGGCACCGATACTCCGAAGCGATGCGGAGGAGAGGGCGCCGATGGAGTTCCTGGTCGACATGGTGACCACCGTCCCCGACGGCACGTCCGAGGAGGCCGTCGCCGACATGCGGGCACGGGAGGCCGTCCGGGCACGGGAACTCGCCGCCCTCGGACACCTGGTGCGGCTGTGGCGACCGCCGCTGGCACCGGGGGAGTGGCGCAGCTGGGGCCTGTTCGACGCACCCGACGCGGAGCAGCTGGAGCAGCTGCTCGCCTCCATGCCGTTGCGGGCCTGGCGCCGGGACACCGTCACCCCGCTCACCCCGCACCCCAACGACCCCGGCCCCGGGGCCGCCCGATGAACGGCGGACCCGGCGGCGAGCAGGACCTGCGCGGCGTCCTCGACCGGTGGAAGGCCGCCGTCGACGCCCACGCACCCGAGCGGGTCGCCGCCTGCTTCACCGAGGACGCGATCTTCCAGGGCCTGCACCCCTACACCGTCGGCCGCACCGGCATCGCCGACTACTACCGCGCGCAACCGCTCGGCATGACCGCCCATTACCGGATCCTGGAGACCCGCCGCCCCGCCGACGGCCTCCTCCTCGGTTGGCTCGCCGTCGACTTCGCCTTCACCGACCGCCCCACCCTGAGCGTGCAGCTCGGCGTCCTGCTCCGCCGGACGACCGACGGCTGGTCCATCGGCCACTACCAGGTGTCGCTGCTGCCCTGACGCCCCGCGCACCGCGACGGCCGCCCGCCCCGCCCGTCCGCGGCCGGCCTCAGCCCACGGTCACCACCCGGGCCCAGGCCGGCGGCGCGTCCGGGACGTAGTCGGGATCGTCCTCGTTCCAGGACCGCCGGGAGCCCTCGCGGTGGAACAGCCCGACCACCGTGCGGCAGGCGGGCCGCTCCCGCGGCCACGGGGTCTGACCATCGGTCAGGACCACCACCACGTCCGGCCGCGGCCTGGACCGCAGCGCCGCGGCGAAGCCCTCGCGCAGGTCGGTGCCGCCACCGCCGATCAACGCGAGTCCCTCCTCCCGGCAGAGCGGCAGCACCGCGCCGGCCGCCGCGTCGCACGACACCACGCCGACCTGGTCCCGCCGCCCGCCCACCGCACGGGAGATCGCCGCCACCTCCAGCAGCGCGCTGCCCAACTCGGCGTCGCTCACCGACCCCGAGGTGTCCACCACCACGCACACCCGCGGCGGTCTGCGGCGCAGACTCGGCAGCACCGCACCCGGCACCCCGGCCGACCGCCTCGACGGCCGCCCGTACGAGTAGTCCTCGCCCGCGCCCGGCCCGGACGCCGCCGAGCGGACCGCGGCCCCCAGCAGCTCCCGCCAGGGCTGCGGCGGATGGAAGACCTCCTCCGCCCACCGCCGCCACCCCTGCGGGGCGTCCCCCGGACGGCCCCTGACGGCCTCCGCCACCCGGAACCGGACGGCGTCCTGCTCGTGCGGGGCGAGGCCGTGCGCACCGCCCGGGCCGAGGTCCCACGCGCGCTCCAGACCGTCGGCGCCGCTGCCGCAGTCCAGCCACGCCAGGTGCTGCGTCAACGGCCCCAGCCCGAACAACCACAGGTAGTCCTCCATCAACCCGCCCTCCGGCAGCCGCAGCGCCGCCGGCAGCACGGCCCCCTCCGGACGCACCAGACCGTCGCCGAACACGTCGTCGTTGATCTCGCAGTCCGCCGCGATGTTCATCCGCAGGCGCTCCGCCCGACCCGACAGCCCGCGCTCCCGGGCGACCCGGTCGCTGCGCCCGTGGTGGTCCCGCAGCAGGTGCGACACCTCGTGCACCCACACCGAGGCGAGCTCCTCCACCGGCGTCCGGTGCACGAACGCAGGCGAGACGTAGCACCGCCAGTGCCGGTCGACCGCCATCGTGGGGGACCTGCCGCGACTCCACCACGTGCAGGGCGAACAGTGCCGTCGCCAGGTACGGCCGCGCCCGGGCCGCCTGGAGCCGGGCGGCGTACAGCTTGTCGAGGTCCAGGCCCGGGGACCTTGCTGCGCCGGGCGTCACCGGGCCACCGTACCGGCCGCCGGGTGCCTCGCCGCCCGGTCCGCCGCCCGGTCCGCCCGGCGGGAGAGCGACACCGCACCGGCGAGCCGTTCGACGGACGCGGGCACGTCCCAATCCTCCTGGCGCAACGCAGCGAGCGTGGTCGCCGGGACGACCACCAGGTCCGGCGCGCCGGTCTCCAGGGCGCGGGCCAGCAGGGTCCAGGCCGCGTCCCAGCGCGACCGCTCGGGACGGCGGCGGACGGCGTCCACCACGGCGTCGAGCGCGGCCTGCCGCAGATCGCCCCGTTCGGGCAGCACGGCCGAGGCCGGATCGGCGAGCAGCGACTCCGGGTCCGGCAGGTCCATCCGGTCCAGGGCGGCCAGGAGTTCCAGGCCGGGGCCGTCCCCGACGGCGCCCCGGACGAGCAGCGAGAGCACCTCCCGCGAGGAGCCGGCCGCAGTGGCGAAGGCGAGCAGACGCAGCGTCATGTCCCAGCTCCGCGGCGAGGGCCACGCCCCGCCGCGCCGGGTCTCGTCGCCGGGCAGCCGGTGCACCAGCGCGGGACGGGCCGAGAGCAGACCGCACACCGCGCGGCGGGCGAGCTCCACCGCCTCCGGCAGCCGACCGGGATCGAGCCGGGGCAGGGTGGCGCGCGGCCAGACACCGCCGAGGCCGCGCACCACCACCTCGTGGTCGTGCGTCCAGGCCAGGTGGACGAACCGGTTCGCCAGCGGCGGGCTCAGCTCCCAGCCGTCGGCGGCCGAGGAACGCGGATTGGCGGCGGCCACGATCCGCACCCCGGGCGGGAGCTGCAGGGCGCCGATGCGCCGCTCCAGCACCAGGCGCAGCAGCGCGGCCTGGACGGCGGGCGGCGCCGTCGACAGCTCGTCCAGGAACAGCAGGCCGCGGCCGGCCCGGACCAGCCGCACCGCCCAGTCCGGCGGGGCCATCGGCACGCCCTGCTCGGCCGGATCGTCGCCCACCACGGGCAGCCCGGAGAAGTCGGACGGCTCGTGCACGCTGGCGATCACGGTGGTCAGCGGGAGGTCGAGCGCGGTGGCGAGCTCGGTCAGCGCCGCGGTCTTGCCGATTCCCGGCTCGCCCCACAGCAGGACGGGCAGGTCGGCGGCCACGGTCAGGGTCAGCGCCTCCAGTTGGGCGTTCGGGCGCAGCTCGGTGCTGGTCCTGCCGAGCAGGGCGAGCAGCTCGCCGGCGACGTCGAGCCGGGAGCGCCCGGCGGTCCCGGCGTCGGCGGCGGTGGGGGCGAACGGTGTGCGTGCAGGCATGGGTGATCACCTCAAGGGTTTGCGGGACAGGGGTTCGGGTGCTGCGGTCCGGGTGCTGCGGTTGGGTGCAGGGCCCCGGGGATGCGGGACGGGCCGACCGGCGGTCGGATCAGCGAGCCCGGCCCCGGCGCGGCCGGCCGCGGCCGGCGGTGCGGCGGACGGGGTGGGCCGGGTCGCTCGTCGCTCCGGTGAGGCCGGCCCGGAACAGGCCGTGGGTGACCCGCCGCGCGGCGGCCGCGGCGAGTTCGTCCCGCAGCGCACCGGCGCGCAGTAGCGCCCCGGGCCCCAACAGACCCTCCACCACGGCCAGTGCGCCGACGGTGTCGCCGTGGTCGAGACGTGCCCGGACGTCGTCGAGGCACTCCGGTCGGCGGTGCACCTCGTCGATGACCCGCAGACAGGGCAGCGGAGTCCCGGTCAGCGCCGCCAGCAGCTCCTCGCGGCGGATCTCCTCCGGGTCGTGGTCGAGCGGCACCAGGACGCCGTCGACCAGGCCGATCCGGTGCCGGGCGCCCCGGCACTCCACGATCCGCGGCCGCACGGCCGGATCCGGCCCGCCGGAGCCGTCGCCCGGTGACAGATCCGGGGACAGATCCGGTCCCGGGTCCGGTGCCAGGGCCGCGGCGACCAGTGGGTGCAGACGCTCGGCGCCGATCAGCCCGGCTCGGACGAGCTCCAGGTCGGGCAGCACCCAGGTCGCGGCATCGGGCAGCACCGGCAGCGGCGTGCCCGCGCGGCGCGGCCGCACGTCCGTGATGTCCGCCGTCATGTCCGCCGTCGACCCGCCCCCGGCCGGGGGCGGTCCGACGTACAGCCGGTTCCCGGCCCCGAGCCGCACCTCGACCGGGCCGTCCGGCCGTCCGTCGGCGCGCAGCAGGATCGCGGCCTCCTCCGCCCACCGGTCGACGGCGCAGCGGTAGCCGGGCCCCGTCGTGTGCGGCGGGACCGGGCCGGCGCCGGCGTCGCCCGGCAGCAGGTCGGCGCCGGACCGCACCCGCAACTCGTCGGCCCGCAGCGCGTCCCAGAGGTGGCGGTGCAGGTCGAGCCGGAAGCGCCGGTGCGGGCGGGGATGCGGATGGAGGCCCGCGCCGGCCGAGGGCCGGGAGGAGTCCCAGAGTGCGAGGGCGATCCGCTGGCCGCCGTCCGCCCAGGCCGGCGGGGTCCGGGCGACCAAGTGCACGGGGCCGTCCCGGTCGCGTCCGGAACCGCCGTACCGGGCCAGGGTGACGGTCAGCCCCGGGCGCAGCAGACCGGTCGGGGCGATCCGCGGCCAGTGCCAGCGCAACAGGTCGGGGGCGAGCCGGCGCAGGTCGGAACGGACCGGCGCCGCGAACTCGCGGCCGTGCGTCCGTGCCAGGGCACGCGGACTGACATCGACGTCCACGCCGGCGGCGGCGCACGCCCCGGCCCAGTCGCCGGCGAGCCGGCGGGCGGTGGCGGTCGCGATCACGGAGGGCGGCACGGCGAACTCGCGCACGCGCAGCCAGAAGGAGAGACGGGAGTCCCCGTCCGCGGTGGGAGTGCCCATCAGCACTCACCTTGCGCGGACGGGACCCCCATTCTGTCGACAGAGTGAGTGGTCATCGCGCAGGACAGTAGCCGTCGGCGCCCGACACGGCCACCGGTTTACCGTCGCCGACGGGCGGCGGGCGGGGTCGGGCCGGGACAGATCTACCCATGGCCGCGGGGCCGTTCTGCCCCTTGGGGGCCCGGGCGGCCGACGGAAGAATGGTGCGGCGGGGACGAGACATCCGAACCGAGGAACCCGCCATGAAGCACCTCTGCACCTTCGTTCCACCCCACGTCATCGAGCACATCGCCCGCGTCCAGGGCCGCGAGAGCCTGGCCCCCACACCCGCCCAGCGCACCGCCGTGGTGTCCGCCCAGTTCCGCAAGGCCCGCCGGCTGGGCACCCCGGACGTTCCCGCGGCCACCGTGCCCCCGGCGGCTCCGAAGATCACCGCCGTGGCCGGCGTGACCGTTCCCGCCCCCGGAACCGCAGGCCGGGCGATCTACGACGACCAACACGAAGCCTCCTACAGCACCACCGTGATCCGTGGCGAGGGCGACCCCGCGGTGGCCGGCCTCAACGCCGACCTGGCCTACGACAACCTCGGCTCCGTCCGCGAGTTCTACAAGAAGCTGCTCGGTCGGAACTCCATCGACAACGCCGGACTGGACCTCGCCGCGCACGTCAACTTCGACAACGACTTCGCCAACGCCTTCTGGGACGGCGAGGCCCAGGTGATGGTCTTCGGCAACGGCGACAACGTCATCTTCAAGGACCTCACCGGCGACCTCGACGTCTCCGCGCACGAGCTCACCCACGGCGTCACCCAGTTCACCGCCGGCCTCAACTACACCGACGACCAGAGCGGCGCGCTCAACGAGTCGTTCAGCGACATGATCGGCTCCGCCGTCGACGCCTGGGCCAACAACCGGGACGCCGACAGCCACAACTGGCTCATCGGCGACGAGATCATGGCGGACAGCCTCGCCGGCGAGGCCCTGCGCAGCATGGCCGAACCCGGCTCCGCCTACGACAACCCGGTCATGGGCCGCGACCCGCAGCCCCGCGACATGAGCGGCTACTCCGAACCCGCCGACCCGCACCTGATGTCGGGCATCACCAACCGGTGGTTCTACCTGATCTGCAAGGAGATCGGGCTCGACGCGGGTACGCTGATCATGTACCAGACCCTGCAGAACCTCTGGCCGACCGCCGGATTCAACGACGCCGCCGTGGTGGCCGCCGCCCAGGCACGGATCCTGGCCGAGACCAAGAAGGTGCCGCCCGAGGCCGCGCAGGTGGTCCGCGCGGCCGCCCGCCAGCAGGGCTTCTGGTAGACCGCCGATCCGGGCGAAGGAGAACGACGTGGTGCGCGTGTCACTGGAGCGCAGCGGTGGCTTCACCGGCCTGCGCACCACCTCCTCGCTGGACACCGACGAACTGGCCGGGCCCGAGGCCGACGCCGCCCTCCAGGCCCTGGAGGCGGCCGGGCAGGCCCGGGAGGCGGCCGGCCCCACTGCGCCGGCCGCCCTCCCGCGCTACCGGTTCACCGTGCACGCGCCCGGCGGCGACCGGACGGTCGAGCTGACGGAACCCCAGGTCCCGCCCGCCCTGCGCCCGCTGATCGCCGAGCTCAAGCGACGGCAGCGCCCGGCCGGCCCGCCGGGCTGAGCCCGGTGGCCGCCGCGGCCACCCCGAGGATCACCAGAAGCGCGGCTGGTGCGGCACGGACTCCAGGTCGGTGAGCACCAGCTCGCGGTCGTCGTCCTCGGCGATGTCCTCGGCGGCGGCCAGCGCCTGCTCCGTCCAGACGCGGGCCTGCGCGGCGTCCCCGGCCACCGCGTGGGCGCGGGCCAGGGCCTCGTACGCGAAGGCGAGGTCCCAGTCGCCGATGCCGTGCTCGCGGCAGATCGCCAGGCTGCGGGCGGCGTGGTGGATCGCCGGCTCGCCGCGGCCCAGCACGCTGTAGACCCGCGAGCACTGCCACTCGCCGCGACTGAGGTTCACCGGCTGCCCGACCTCGCCCCAGTGGTGGCGGGAGGCGTGCGCCATGTGCAGCATCCGGTCGTCCTCCTCCACCGTGCGGTCCTCCTTCTCCAGCAGGCGCCACACGCCGTTGAACAGGTCGACGGCGAGTCGGCGCCCGCCGTCGTCGGGAGGGGTGGCGGCGGGCTGGGTTGCACTGTCGGTCATGACTCGGGCGACTCCGTCCTGGAGGAGATGGTCGATGCGGTGGAGGTCGCCCCGGACACGGTCCAGGCGGGCCCGCAGCCGGAGCCGGTGCCCGGCCAGCACCCGGGCCGTCACGGACTCGTCGTCCGGATCGGCCAGGCACAGCCGCACCTGCTCCAGCGGAACGTCCACGGAGCGGAGCAGCCGGACGAGACGCGCCTGCGCGACCTGCCCGGCGCCGTAGTAGCGGTACCCCGTGCCGGGATCGACCACCTCGGGCCGCAGCAGGCCCACCCGGTCGTAGTGACGCAGGGCCTTCGCGGTCAGCCCGGCCCGACGGGCCAGCTGACCGACCGTGAGCAACTCCGGGCCGTCCACCATGCCCCGACCCTAGGACCTTCCCCCGGGGGAACCTCAAGCCGGCCGGAACCAGGATCCGGCACACGCCGAGTCGGGCGGACCGGCCGCCGTGACGGGTGTGCAGGGCGGGCGGCCGCCGATCGTGACCAGGTTCGGCGCGGTGCCCACGGTGCCGGGGCCGAGGACGCGGGACGACGCCGGGCGCAGCGTGTCCGCCGAGGCCCGGCGGTGCGGGCTGCGCGCCGTCGACCGGCTGGACGGACTGACGGCCACCCGGCCCGACACCGAGGCGGGCAGCGCGCTGCGCGGCCTCGCCGTGGCCGTGGCCGTGGTGCTGGTGGGCTTCGAGGAGGTCCTGCCCGGTCTGGACGGCGAACGGCTGACGGCGCTCGGCCGCCCGCTCGACGTGCACACGAGCCCTGGGGGGTCGCTGATCGCCCGCCGCCGCGGCGGCCGGCTGACCCCCGAGGAGCTGACCGCGGTGGCCGCCCTCGTCGCCGTCGTCCGCGGAGCGGCCGGCTGCGCCCGCGACCGCCGGCCGCAGGACCTCCCGCCGGCCCTGGAACTGATCGACCACATCCTCACTTCGGCGGGCGCGCCCTGAGAACCGCTGCCCGGCCCTGTCGGTGCCCGGTGGCAGGATCCGGGCCGGTGGGAAGCCCGGCGGGACCACCGGCCCAGGACGTGGAGACGGGAGAGCGACGTGGATGTGCCGCGGATGCACCTCGGCGGGGAACGTGGCTGGAGACGGTCCACACCAGGGGGAGGACCGGCGGGTCACGGCGAGCCGGCACCCGTCGTTCACCGCCGACTTCCCCGCCTTCCTCACCGCGGAGGAGGTCGCGGAGTTCGCCGACGGAACGGTCGCGCGGCTGAGCGCCCCGACGGGCGCCCGGTTCTCGGCGCGGGTGACTCCCGGTCGCAACGATCCGCTGACGCTGACGGCCGAACCCGTCGGCGAACGGTTCGCCTTCCTCGCCGCCGGCTTCGCCGCGCTGCGCGCCTCCCTGGCGGTCCGACCGCGCGCCCGGCCGGTCAGTCGTCCCAGGCCACCACGGCGAGACCGCGGGCCGCCGCCTCGCGGTAGAAGGAGCGGAGCAGGTCGAGGTGGTGGGCCAGGTGGACGGCGAGGTCGCCGTGGTGACCTGCCGAAGCCGCAGGACTCGGCGGCCTCGTCCGGGTCGGACGGCAGCCGGGCGAGCACCGCGGCGGTGTCGACCGCGCCGAGCCGGCCGGCCACCTCGGCCACGGCGTCCCGGGTCAGCAGGGTCGGCGGGTCGCCGAAGCGGTCGTACACCTCGCGGTGGTCGAGGAAGGCGACGGCGGCCGCGTCGTCGCCGGAGATGCCGCGGTCGAGGAGGGCGACGGTCGCCGGTGCTGCCTCCACCGCGCGGAGGTGCCGCAGCAGGCCCCAGAGCGCCCGGTCCAGGTCGAGCAGGTCGCCGGCCGGTGGGTCCCACCGCGGATCGCCGTCGGGGGAGCCGGCCGCGTTCCGGCGGCACCGGTCGAGGTGTGCGGGGCACACCCTCGCCAGCTGCTGCGTCAGTGCCACGGGCCGGATCCTGTCGATCCAAGGCCGCGGAGGTCACCCGCTTTTCCGCCCCGCGGGGCAGCCGGAACGGGCCGGATTTGCACGCACCGGACGGCGCGCGCAGAGTCGGTGGCATGAGTTCGCCGGTGTACCGGGGCCCCGCGCTGCTGCTCGCCGACGACCGGGAGATCCCGGTCGAGGCCGAGCTGACCGGGAGCGTCCCGAGCATCGGCCTGCCGAGCTGGACGGGCACCCTCCAGGCGGGCGACACGCGGCTGGCGAGCGGCGCGATCCGGCGGGGCCGGCTGCGCCTCCCCGGGGGGTGGGAGGGCGGATTCGCGGTGATGCGGAGGGTGCTCGGCGTCTCGATCGTGTGGGTGCGGGGGAACGACCAGGAGGCCTCGCCCGCCGACTGGCCCGGGTGACCCGCGCGCGGCGGTGCCCGAAGAGCTCCGGGCGGTGCCCGAAGAGCCCCGAAGAGCTCCGTGCGGTGTCCGGACAGCCCGAAGGGGGCCCGGCGCGGTGCGCCGGGCCCCCTTGCGGGTGCCCCGGGGGTCCCTGTCCGGCCGCCGGGGCGGTGCGGGAATGGTCGTGCGGTGCCGGACGGGGCTGGTGAGGTGCCGAGGGGTCGGCTCAGTACCAGTGGTGGGTCTGCCAGAAGGACCAGGCGGCGTTCGGGCTGCCGTAGCGCGAGTTCATGTAGTCGTAGGCCCACTTGATCTGGGTCTTCGGGTTGGTCTTCCAGTCGGCGCCGGCGGAGGCCATCTTGGAGCCCGGCAGGGCCTGGCCCAGGCCGTAGGCGCCGGAGCTCGGGTTGGTCGCGTGGACGTTCCAGCTCGACTCGTGGCTGATGATCTGGTTGAACGAGGCCAGCTGGTTCGCGGGCACGATCTGCGCGGCGATGGCCTGCGGCGACTGGGTCGCGGCGGAGGCGGTGGCCGGCATCAGACCGGCGCCCAGGGCGGTGACACCGGCGGCGCCGGCAAGAAGAACAGCAGAAGTGCGCATACGAAGCTTAAAAGCGGGCATGAAGAACAGGACCTCAATCGGGTTGGGCCGGTGTCCCGCCCGCTGACGTCCCCGGGCCGGACAGGGGCCACGGGGTCGGAGGGCGGGACTCGGCGGAGAGCCGCACCCGGCGGGACAGGTGCCGGTGCGGCCTGACGACTCGCCCCAAGCTGCCAGACCGCCGGGGCCACCGCCAAGACCCCCTGATACGACCTGCCGTCGTAGCAACGCCCCTCGGCGCGGACCGGGAATACACCCCCGGGCGGTACCCCGTGCCGTCCGCCGGGACCGGCCCGCCGGCCGGTGAACCGCCGGGCGACCGGGCGGGAGGGCACCACCGACGGGCGACGGCCGGAGCCGGGGCGCCGGTCCGCGGTCGACTACGACGCACCGTCGTGGCGGCCCGGGGGGTGTGAGGACCCTCACCGGGCCGCGGGCCGCGGTTCGGCAGTCCGTCGAAGGCCCGCCACGCTCCGTTCCGTGAGCGCCGTCTCAACCCGGCCGCCACCACGGGCCCGGAGCACCGTGCACCGCTCCGGAGGGAACGCGCCATGGCCGACCGCGACGACGATCAGAGGGACGACCGGCAGACGGACGGACAGGGGGACGAAGGGCAGGGGCGGGACGCGGCGCTGGGGCAGGGGGAGCAGGAGCGGTACGCCGCCGCGCTCGACGCGGCCGAGGAACTGCTCGGGATGCGGCTGGAGCGGTTCCTGGTGCGCGGCGCCGGCGAGCCCGACAACGGCGCCGACTTCAAGCGGCTCGCGACGGTCCACACCTTCGGCGACTCATGGCCGCGGACGGACGTCCTCGACACCCGTGCGCGGGCCCTCGTCTCCGTGACGATCGCCGCCGCGCTGGGCACGCTCGAACCGCTGCGCGGCCAGCTCCGCATCGCGCTCAACAACGGCGTCACCGCCGAGGAGATCGTCGAGGTCTTCATCCACCTGGAGGCCTACGCCGGCGCGGCCCGGGCGTTCGACGGCTACCGGATCGCCCTGCAGGTCTTCGCCGAGCGGGCCCAGGCGGACGGCGGGTAGCGGCGGCCCGGCGGACGGGCTCCGGGCGTCGGCCTTCAGCCGTCGGCCTTCGGCTGCGGCGCCGCGGGCCGCGGGGTGCGCAGCTCGGCGTACACCGACCAGGCCACCGAGACCGCCGGGACGGCGACCACGGCGCCGATCACCCCGGCCGCGATGCTGCCCGCCAGCACCGAGACGGCGACCACCACCGGGTGCAGGCTGACCGCCCAGCTCATCACCAGCGGGTGCAGCAGATGGCCCTCGATCTGGCCGATCACCACGATCAGCAGCAGCACCACGATCGCGATCACCGGGCCGCGGCCCGCCAGCGCCACCAGGGAGGCGATCAGCATGGCGATCGGCGAGCCGACCAGCGGGACGAAGGAGGCGAAGAACTCCAGCACCGTCAGCGGCAGGGCCAGCGGCACCCGCAGCAGGTAGAGGGCGATGCCGACCATCGCGGCGTTGCTGGCCGCGACGATGAAGATGCCGCGGGTGTAGCCCGCGAAGGTGCTCCAGGCGGCGCGGCCGCCCCGGTCGAGGTGGTCGCCGGCCGCGGCGGGCAGCAGGCCCGCCGTCCACCGCCACATCCGCTCGCCCGAGTGCAGGAAGAACACCGACATGAAGAGCGCGAGCGCCGCGCCGGTCGCCACCTCGAACACCCGGCCGGCGCCGCTGACGGCGGTGCTGATCAGGGTCGAGCGGTGCTCGGAGAGGAAGTCGGTGACCTTCTTCTGGAGGTCGTCGAAGGTCTGGTGGGCGATGTGGAAGGGGGAGCCCTCCAGGGCCCTCTCCAGCCGGTCCAGGCCGCCCTGGAACTCCTTGGTCAGACTGGACAGGTCGTTCGCGACGGTCTCGCCGATCAGCGCCAGCAGCCCGGCCGGGACGAGCAGTGCCACCGTCAGCCCGGCCAGCACCGCGAGCGGGCGGGGGAGGACCCGGGCGGCCAGGTCGACCACGGGCCGCACGACCGAGGTGATCACCAGCGCGAGGAACCCGGCCAGCGTGATCAGGTGGAACTTCCCCAGCACCGCCAGCACCAGGTACCCGGCCGCGGCGACGACCAGCAGCCGCCACGCGTAGTCGGAGAGGTGCCGCAGCCCCGGCGGCGCCCCGGTGCCGTCCGCCGGGCGGCGGTCGGGCCGTCCGCCCCCGGGTCTCCTCACCGGCATACCGCACCGCCGGTCGCTGCCCCCGCCGTTCCCGCCCGCCGGGTCGCCGCCCTCCGCGCCGCTGCCCGCCGGTTCGCCGCCCGTGGAGCCGGGGCCGGTCGGGCGGGGGAACGGCGGAGGGGCCCGGGAGGGCCGGGGTGCGAAAGCGACATGAACCCTGGATAGCGGGTGGAGCGCCGTCCGGGCTGTTCCCGCGCCGACGGGCGCCCGCCCTCCGGCCGATCCTTCACCCGCGGGGCGCCGCCCGCCGGTCCGGGAGTGAAGGATCGGCCCGCGGACCGGCTCGGGGACCGGTGCGGCTCAGGCCTTGGTGCGGACGCCGTCCAGGGCGATGCCGAGCACCCGGTCGCGCTGCTCCTCGTCGGGGAACGCCACCGAGGTGATGCCGGAGACCAGGCGCAGCAGGTCGTCGATGCTCATGTCCGTGCGCACCTCGCCGGCCTCCTGGGCCCGCAGCAGCAGGGGCGTGCCGGCGTCGTACATGGACTGGCGGCAGGCCAGGAAGACGTCGGTCTCCTCGCCCTCGAGTGCTTCGCGGATCGCGCGCTTGGTCATGGCGTAGTCGACGAAGCGGCGCAGCCAGGCGGCCAGGGCCTGCCACGGCGGTTCGCCGGAGACCTCGGCGGCGACCCGCCCGAGGTCGTCGACCTCGTTGGCGTACACCGCCTCGAAGAGGTGCCGGCGGGTGGGGAAGTTGCGGTAGAGGGTGCCGATGCCGACCCCGGCGCGGCGGGCGATGTCCTCCAGGGAGGCGTCGGCGCCGTGTTCGGCGAAGGCCTCGCGGGCGGCGACGAGCAGCGCGTCGAAGTTCCGCGCGGCGTCGGCCCGGCGCGGGCGCTGGGCGGCGAGGAACTCGCTCACCACGATCTGGTCCGGCACGGTGACCTCGTTTCGACGCCCGGATTGAACCGGAGGGGTACCTCCGCTAATGTGGAGGCATGCCTCGACTTTAGCACCGGGGCCTCCGCTTCGGCCTGCCGTCAACGGCCGGCCGTCCCCCGTCCCGTGTCCCGTCGGCCGCCCGCGCGCCGCCGTACGGCACGTCCGTGCACAGCACGTCCGTACCCACAGCCGTTCCCGTGGTCGTCGCACCGCAGTACCCCGCGCCACGACGTCCGAGTCCCCGAGTCCCGAGAAGGTTCGATGAACCGCCAGTCCCATCGCCTCACCTTCGGCGTCCTCGCCACCGGTGCCGGCGTGTTCGCGCTGCTCCAGTCGCTGATCACGCCCGCGCTGCCGATCGTCCAGTCCGCGATGCACACCTCGCAGTCCACCGTCACCTGGGTGATGACCGCCTACCTGCTCTCCGCCTCCGTCTTCACGCCGATCCTCGGCCGGGTCGGCGACATGGTCGGCAAGAAGCGCACGCTGGTCGCGGCCCTCGTCGCCCTGCTGATCGGCTGCCTGGTCGCCGCCCTCGCCCCGAACATCACCGTGCTGATCGTCGCCCGCGTGCTGCAGGGCATCGCCGGTGCGCTCTTCCCGCTCTCCTTCGGCATCATCCGCGACGAGTTCCCGGCCGGCCGGGTGCCCGCCGGCATCAGCAACCTGTCCGCCGTGATCGCGGTCGGCAGCGGCCTCGGCATGGTCCTGGCCGGCCCGATCGTCGGCGCCCTGGACTACCGCTGGCTGTTCTGGTTCCCCGTCATCGTCGTCGCCGCCACGGCCCTGCTGGCCCACCGCTACGTCCCCGAGTCGCCGCACCGCAGCGAAGGCAGCGTCAACTGGCTGTCCTCGGTGCTGCTCTCCGGCTGGCTGGTCGCCCTGCTGCTCCCCGTCAGCCAGGCGGCGAAGTGGGGCTGGGGCTCCACCCCGGTGATCGGCCTGCTCGTCGTCGCCGCCGTCCTCTTCGCACTCTGGGTCGTCGGCGAGACCCGCTCCCGGAACCCGCTGATCGACATGCGCGTGATGCGGCTGCCCGCCGTCCGGACCACCAACGCCGCGGCGCTGCTCTTCGGCGGCGGCATGTACGCGGTGTGGGCGTTCCTCCCCGGCTTCGTCCAGACCCCGGCCTCCGCCGGCTACGGATTCGGCTCCAGCGTCACCGGCGCCGGGCTGCTGATGCTGCCGATGCTGGTCGCGATGTTCGTCTCCGGACTCCTCAGCGGCCGGCTGGCCGGACGCTTCCCGGCCAAGGCACAGCTCGTCACCGGGGCCCTGCTCGGCGCCGCCGCCTGCGCGCTGCTCGCCGTCCGGCATCAGGCGCCCTCGGACGTCGCCCTCGCCGCGGGAGTCTTCGGACTCGGCATCGGCCTGGCCTTCGCCTCGATGAGCAACCTGGTCGTGCAGAGCGTGCCGCCCGAGCAGACCGGCGCGGCGACCGGCATGAACGCCAACATCCGCACCATCGGCGGTTCGATGGGCGCGGCCCTGATGACCGGACTGGTGACCGGCCACCTGCAGGCGAGCGGCCGCCCCTACGAGGCCGGCTACACCCACGGGTTCACCCTGCTGGCGGTGTTCTGCCTGGCGGCCGCGGTGGCCGCGCTCGCGGTGCCGACCCGGCGCAGCGCGCCGTACCCGGTGCCGGTCGCCGCCTCCGTGCCGGAGCGGGAGTCGGTCGGCGGCTGACCGGCCTGACGTCCACGGCGACAGGTGCGCGGCGGGTCCCGGGGCAGTGCGCCCGGACCCGCCGCGCACCTGTCGGCACGGCCGCATCCTGGCTGCGCCATGCCGCGGGGCGGCCATGACATCTGTCACGTCCCCTTGCTGACACGCCGTCGCTACCCGCGGGCGGGCCGCCCTGGGAGAGTGGTGATCATCGCGGGGGCGAGCGGCCCCGGCGGGGACGACACCACGGGGGACACCATGCGGAGCACCGCCACCGGCACCACCACGACGACCGGCACCACCACGACGACCGGCACCACCACGACGACCGGCACCACCACGACGACCGGCACCACCACGACGACCGGCACCGCCGCGACGACCGGCACCGCCGCCGGCGCCGGTGCGGCCGCCGAGGTGCTGCCCACGGTCGGCGAGATGCGGCTGCCCGCCTGGTTCTTCGGGTTCGAGGGCGTCCTCGCCGGTGCCTTCGACCTGCTGCGGGCCTTCCCGTCCGCCTGGCCCGCCCTGGTCGCCCTCGCGGCGGTCAACATCACCGTCTCGCTCACCCTGCTGCGCCGGCGGCTGAAGCTCGCCAAGCTGCTCTGGCGCGGCAAGGGCACCCGCAAGGTGGCGTTCGCGCTGGTGGGCCTGCGGATCGGCACCCACGTCCTGCTGGGCGTCCTCGGCCTCGCCCTGACCTCCGCGTTCGGCCACGTCCTGATGGCCCTGGTGATGGCGGGCATCACCGTCGGCCTGCTGGCGTACGTCCAGCGGACCGCGCTGACCGCCCTGGTCGCCGCCGGCAGGGTCACCGCCTGAGCCCGGGCCGCAGCCCCGTCGACCTTGCCGTCCCGCCGCCCCCGGCACCCGAATCGAGCAACCAATGGTTGCGCATTCGCCGGGGTCGTCGTAGGGTTATCTGCAACCAAAGGTTGCAGATGGAAGGAGCGGCGGCATGGAGGAGTACGGCAGCATCGAGCGGGAGATCCGGGTGGACGCCCCGCCCGAGGTGGTCTACGAGGTCATCAGCACCCCGGAGCACCTGCGGGAGTGGTGGCCCGACGAGGCCGAGCTGAAGCCGGTGCCCGGCGGGACGGGCGTCATCACCTTCGGGGACGGCTCCTCGCCGGACGCCAAGGTGGAGCGGCTCACCGTGGTGGAGGCCGACCCGCCCCGCCGGTTCTCCTTCCGCTGGGTGTACGACGGCCCCGAGGCCCCCGCGCCCGGCAACTCCCTGCTGGTCACCTTCGACCTGGTGCCCGCCGGCGCGGGCACGCTGCTGCGCTTCAGCGAGTCCGGGTTCCGGGAGCGGGGCTGGGAGGCCGCCGTGCTGGAGGAGACCTACCGCGACCACGACAGCGGCTGGAACCGCTTCCTGCCCCGTCTGGTCGGCTACCTCGACCGGCTGGTGGCCGCGCCGTGAACGCCGTCATCGACGACGAGCTCTGGTCGGCGGTCGGCGACCCGATGCGCCGGCGCATGCTCGACCTGCTGCTCACCGAGGGCGGCGGAACGGCGACCACGCTGAGCGGCCGGCTGCCCGTCACCCGGCAGGCCGTCGCCAAGCACCTCGGCGTGCTCGACCGGGTCGGCCTGGTCCACGCCACCCCGTCCGGCCGGGAGCGCCGCTACGAGGTGGACGAGGCCCAACTCGCCCGCGCCGTCGCCCAGCTGTCCTCCGTCGGGGCCGCCTGGGACGCCCGGCTCGGCCGGATCAAGCGGATCGCCGAAGCCGTCCACCGCAGCCAGGAGGGCTGAGCCCTTCACCCACGAGGCGCCGCCCGTCCGCGGCGGCGCGGCCGGATCGCGCCCGGACACCGGGCGCCCACACCGAAATGAGGTGTCGACATGTTCGACATCCTGCACAGGATCGGCGTCACGTCGTCCCCCGAGGCCGTCTACGACGCCCTCACCACGATCGACGGGCTGGCGGGCTGGTGGACGGAGGACACCACCGGCGACAGCGAGGTCGGCGGCGTGGTCCGGTTCCGCTTCCTGCCCGGCGGATTCGACATGAAGGTCCTGGAGACGAAGCCCGCCGAGCGGGTGCTCTGGGAGGTCGTCGACGGCCCCGAGGAGTGGATCGGCACCCAGGTCCGCTTCGAGCTCAAGCAGGAGGACGACTACACC
Organism: Kitasatospora sp. NPDC085895; assembly: GCF_040702125.1. Taxonomy (NCBI): domain Bacteria; kingdom Bacillati; phylum Actinomycetota; class Actinomycetes; order Kitasatosporales; family Streptomycetaceae; genus Kitasatospora; species Kitasatospora sp. NPDC085895. The sequence goes on from NZ_JBFBJY010000015.1 coordinate 56,773, forward strand.
GTCGTCCTGTTCCGGCACCTGGGCTGGCGGGAGCCGGTCGAGTTCATGTACCACTGCAGCACCAAGTGGGCGAGCTACCTGCTGAGCCTCAAGAAGTACGTCGAGACCGGCACGGGCGACCCCGCCCCGCGCGACGTCCGGATCAGCAACTGGCACTGAGCAGCACCGCGGCCGCCGCCCGCCGGACCTGCCGACCGGGGCCGGTGGGCGGCCGTCGCGGGTGTCAGGCCGTCCACGTCCTGAGCCGTGCGGCCACCTCGCGCACGGGCAGCCCCTCCCGGGCCGCCCGTGCGAGCGGGAGCACCGTGTCGAGCCCGGGCTTCACCGGCAGGTTGCACGCGGAGAGGTAGGCCGCGGTGACGGCGGCCGCGTACAGCAGGTTGCGCACCTCCAGGCAGGGGTTGCGCGTGAGCTCGCACAGCAGTGCGGCCGCCTTGTGGTGCGGCTCCGGGTAGACCTCGCGGCCGAGGACCTCGGCGCGGTGCCGCGCCTCCGCGGCGATCGGCACGCCGTAGTCCACGATCTGCGGGTCACCGGGGATCTCCTGCGCCAGCGCGAGGATCCAGGCGAGGTCGACCCTGAGGTTCACGCGGCGTACCCCGGTGCGTCGTGCGGTTCGTGGGCCCCGTGCGGTCCGTGGGCCCCGTGCGTGCCGTGCGCCTCGTGCGGGTTGTGTGCGGCACCGCGGGCGGGCTCGCCGGGGTAGCGGTCCTCGCCGAACTCCTCCTCGAAGGCGTCGGCGTACGCGGCCAGGAACGCCTGGGCACCGGCCAGGAACGCCGCCCGGGACTCGTTGACGTCCTGCTCGATCAGGTCGGCGACGTAGCCCTGCAGGCTCAGGCCCCGGCGCTTGGCCCGCTCCTCGGCCGCCGCCCGGATCTCGTCGTCCAGTCGGATGTTGGTCTGCTTCACCATGTCCGACAGCATAGCTAGCACCTGCTATCGGAGGCTAGCATCCGGGGGCGCGCGGCCGCCGGTTCACCCGGACGCGCCGCGCCGGGATGCCGCGCGGACCGCCGCCGGGCCGGTTCCCTGGAAGGCACGGCCAGGAGGAGGACACGGGTGCTGTTGGAGAACAGGAACGCCGTGATCTACGGCGGCGGCGGTGCGATCGGCGGCGCCGTGGCGCGGGCGTTCGCCGAGGAGGGCGCCCGGGTCCACCTGGTCGGCCGGACGCAGGCCCGGCTGGACCGGGTGGCCGAGGAGATCCGCGCGGCCGGCGGCGCGGCCGAGACGGCGGTCGTGGACGCGCTCGACGAGACCGCCGTCGACCGGCACGCCGACGCGGTCGCCGAACGGTTCGGCGGGATCGACATCTCCTTCGACCTGATCTCCTACGGCGACGTGCACGGCACCCCGCTGGCCGCCATGTCGCCGGAGGACTTCGAACGCCCGGTGGTGAACGCCGTCCGGTCGATGTTCCTCACCGCACGGGCCGCCGCCCGGCACATGATCCCGCAGCGGTCCGGGGTGATCCTCAACTTCGGCGGCGACGGCGGCCACGACCCGATCCGCGACTACTTCATCGGCGGCTTCCAAGTGGCCCTGGAGGCGACCGGCACCCTGCGCCGCCAGCTCGCCGCCGAACTCGGCCCGCACGGCATCCGCGTGGTGACCCTGCACACCGGCGGCATCCCCGAGACCGTCCCGGCCTCCGAGCCGGCCCGCGACGCGATCACCGAGATGATCGTCGGCAAGACCATGCTCGGCCGCGCCGCGAACCTCGCGGACGTCGGCCGGGTCGCCGCCTTCCTCGCCTCGGACGGAGCCGCCAGCATCACCGCGGCCTCGGTCAACATCACCTGCGGCGCGGTGGCGGACTGACACCCCCGCGGCCTGACACCCCCGCGGACCGACACCCCCTCGGCCCCGCGAAGTTTTACCGAACGGTCGACCAACGGCCCCGCCCGTCCGGATAGGTTCCAGGCAATCCCGAAAACCGCATCGGACGCCCCGCACGGGGGCGTGCCGCCGAGGAGGCCTGCCGTGACCGCGATCGACCCGACCCCCGCCCACCCGACCCCCGCCCACCCGATGCCCGTCGCCCCGGTGCCCGTCGACCTGACCGCGGCGGCCGCCGCGCTGCCCGACGCCTGGAGCTCCCGTCTGCTCGGGCACGTGGGCAGCGCCGCCGTGAAGGTCCTCCGGATGGACGGGCAGCCGCTCGACGTCGAACACCACCCCACCGCCGAAGCCCTGCTGGTCCTCGACGGCCGGCTCGAACTCGTCGTGGACGGCGCCGGAACCACCGTCGGCCCGGGCGGCCTGGCCTGGGTCCCCGCCGGAGCGCGGCACGCCGTCCGCCCCGGCAGCCGCGGCACACTGGTCATCGTCGAGGTGCCCGAGGGGTGACCCCCGGTCACCGACCCGGCCGAACGAAGGGACGCCATGCCGACGGCGCAGCAATGGATCGACTCACTCGGTCTGGAACCGCACGTGGAGGGCGGCTACTTCCGGCGCACCCACCAGGCCGACCACCGGCCCGCGGTGCGGACCCCGGCCGGCGAACGGTTCGCCGTGACCGCCATCCACTACCTGCTGACGCACTGGTCGCCGATCGGGCACTGGCACCTCAACCGTTCCGACATCCTGCACTTCCACCACCACGGCGACCCGATCACCTACCACCTGCTCCACCCCGACGGCCGGTACGAGAGCGCCGTCCTCGGCCAGGACCCGGGCCGCGGCCAACTCCTCACGCTCGCCGTCCCGGGCGGCGTCTGGAAGGCCTCCCACCTCACGGCCGGCGACCACGGCCTGATCAGCGAGGCCGTGGTGCCCGGCTTCGACTACGCCGACATGACCCTCGGCCGGGTCGAGGACCTCCTGCGGCGCTTCCCCGGCCACGAGGAACTCGTCCGCCGCTACTGCCACCCGGCCTGACCGCAGCGGACCCCGGGGGCGCGGAAGTCGTACCGAACCCTCGCTCGGACGGTCACCCCACGCGCCCCTGGGAGTGGGCCCGCACGCCCTCGGTCACCGGACCCGCGGGCGCAGGGCCAGGGCGATCGGGGTGCCGAGGGCGCAGGCCAGTGCGCAGACCGTCCAGACCGCCGTGTACGCGCCCTCCCGCGGGACGCCCTGCCGCAGCAGCAGGGCGTCCAGCACGGCAGCCGCCCCCGCGCCCGCGGCGGCGCCCGCCAGCGACTTGAGGGTGTTGTAGACACCGGTGCCGATCCCCGTCAGGTCGCGGGGCAGACGCCGCATCAGCAGACCCGGCAGCAGGCTCAGACCCAGCCCTGCGCCGAACCCGCAGACCGCACCGGGAACGGCGAACTGCCAGACGGCGTGGTGCCCCGCCGCGATCGCCGCGTAGCCGGCGGCGCACAGCCCGAAGCCCACCGCGAGGACTCCCGCTGCGCCGTACCGGCGGGCGAGACGGTCGGCGACGACCGCCCCCGTCATCGCGGCCACGGTCTGCGGCAGGTACAGCAGCCCCAACTGCAGCGGCACCGCGCCGAGTCCGTAGCCGGTCTCCGCCGGGTCCGCCACCTCGAAGGCCAGGGTCGGGCCCTGCGCGCCGTACAGGGCGCAGCCCAGCAGGAAGCTGAGCGCGAAGACCGGCGCCGTGGCGCGCCGGGCCAGCAGCCGGACGTCCACCATCGGCCGGTCGGCGCGCAGTTCGTGCCGGACGAACAGCGCCAGCAGCACCGGCCCGAGCACCAGCAGCAGCACGGCCGCGGCACCCGGCAGCACGGCACTGCCGCCGAGGCCGGCCAGCAGCAGGGTCAGACCGAGGGAGAGCAGCGCCGCACCGGGCCAGTCGATCCGGCCGTGCGCCCGGGTCCGCGAGTCCGGGACGAACCACCACACCACCGGCAGTGCGAGCAGCGGCAGCACCGCGAGCGCCCACAGCAGCGGACGGGTGGCACCGTCGCCCGTGCCGAGGCCGCCGACGGCGAGCGCGCCGAGGGTCGAGCCGACGGTGAGCGAACCGACCAGCGGGCCGACCGCCCGGCCGCCGCGCTCCTCGCCGAGGCCGTCGCGCAGGATCGCGAACTCCAGCGGCAGCCAGCAGGCCAGTAACCCGGACAGGGCGCGGCCGAGGAGCAGCAGCGGCAGGTCCGGGGCGAGTGCCGTGCACGCGGCGCCGAGCAGGGTCAGCAGCACGGTGACGCGCAGCAGCAGCCGGTGGCCGTGCAGGTCGCCCAGCCGGGAGGTGAGCGGCACCGCGACGCCGGACACCAGGAACTCGACGCCGAGCGCGAGGCTCAGGTCACCGGCGTCGAGGGGCAACCGTTCGCCGAGGCGCGGCAGCAGGATCGGGAAGCCGCCCTGCAGGACGCCGCTGGCGAACTCCACCAGGACGAGCAGCGGGACGGTCGCCCGGACGGCCGTCCGGACGGGGGTGACCGCAAGGGGGACGGTCTCGGTCATGGGCACATCCGTGGGGGCCGGAGGGGCGGTGGGGGTGGCCGTAAGGATGGCTAACCTGGGGGTCCACGAGCCCGAGCCGCACGATTTCGCGCCTGCGGCCCTCCCCGCGCAAGGATCGGCCATGATCGACGAGCTGGACCTGGCCCTGGTGGACGCGCTGCGGGTGGACCCGCGGGCCCCCTGGTCCCGGCTGGCGGGACCGCTCGGCGTCGACCCGGCGACCCTGTCCCGCCGCTGGGCCAAGCTGGAGGCGGACGGCGACGCCTGGGTCACCTGCTACCCGTCGGCGGACCGGATCGGCCGCGGCCTCACCGCCCTGATCGAGGTCGAGTGCTCCTCCGGCCGGGTCGCCGAGGTCGCCCACGCCCTGTCCGGGCACCCGCAGATCGCCTCGGTCGAGGTCGTCACCGGCAGCGCCGACCTGCTGCTCACCGTCGGCGCCGCCGACCCGGGCGCCCTCGCCGGGCACCTGCTGGAACAGATCTGCGCCGTGCCCGGGATCGGGCGCACCCGGACGTCCCTCGTCGAACGGACCGTCCGCGAGGGCAGCCGGTGGAGCGGCGGCGCCCTCGACGCCGAACAGCGCCGCGCCATCGCCGAACCGCCCGGCGAGCTCCGCAGCCCCCGCGGCGGCCGGCAGATCGAGGAGGACCTCGCCCTGATGCAGGCCCTCGGCGGCGACGGGCGCATGCCGTACGCCGAACTCGCCGAACGGACCGGCCTGCCCGCCACCACCGTCCGCCGCCGGCTCGCCGAACTCCGCGACTCCGGACGGCTCGTGCTGCGCTGCGACGCCTCCCCGAGGGTCACCGGCAACCCGCTCGCCGTGCTGCTCTGGCTGGAGGTGCCGCCCGCCCGGCTGGAGGAGGCCGCCGGCTGGCTGGCCGGCCTGCCGCAGGCCAGGATGTGCGCGGTGACCGTCGGCCGGGCCAACCTCGCGCTCTACCTGATGGTCCGCCGGCTCCCGGACCTGCGGCGGCTGGAGGAGGAACTCGCCCGGCGCTTCGACCGGCTGCGGGTCCGCGACCGGCTGGTGACCCTGCGCACCGTCAAACTCGTCGGCCGGCTGCTCACCCCGGACGGCCGGGCGCACGGCTACGTCCCCATCGACCCGTGGCCCGCCGGCCCGCCCGGGGAGTGATCCCGGGCGGCCCGACGGGCCACGGCACGCGCCGAGCAGCCGCGGGTCAGCCGCGCTCCAGACGGCCGAGCGCCAGCGCCGCCAGCAGGGCCGCCGCGTCCGGCAGCACCGCGTCGTCGAACTCGGCCTGCGCCGAGTGGTTGTACGCCGCCGTGAAGGGGTCGCGCCCGGGCGGGCAGGCACCGAGCATCAGGTACGCCCCCGGTACCAGCTGCGCCAGCACACCGAAGTCCTCCGAGCCGGCCAGCGGACGCGGCATCTCCACGTACCGGTCGTCACCGAGCAACCGCCGCGCGGTGTCCGCGGCGAAGGCAGCCTCCGCGGTGTCGTTCACCGTCACCGGGTAGCCCGGCTCGACGACCGCCGTCACCTCCGTGCCGTGCGCCTCGCCGACACCCCGCACCACCCGCACCGCCTCCTCGACCACCCGCTCGCGCGCCTCCGGCGAGAAGGAGCGGACCGTCGCCGCGAACACCGCCTCGTCCGGGATCACGTTCTCCACCGTCCCCGCGTGGAAGGTGCCCACCGTCACCACCACCGGGTCGAACGCGTCGAACCGCCGGGTCACCATCGTCTGCAGCGCGAGCACCGCCTCGCAGGCCGCCGGGACGGGGTCCAGTGCCAGGTGCGGACTCGATCCGTGGCCGCCGCGGCCCCGCACCGTCACCCGGAGCGTGTCCGAGGCCGCCATGATCGGCCCCGGCCGGCTCGCCACCCAGCCGCCCGGCAGCAGCGCCGCCCCCACGTGCAGCGCGTACGCCGCCACCACCCGCTCGCCGGCCGCGTCCAGCACCCCCTCGTCGACCATCAGCGCGGCCCCGCCCCCGCCCTCCTCACCCGGCTGGAACATGAACACCACGCTGCCCGCCAACTCCTCCCGCCGCTCGGCCAGCAGCCGGGCCGCGCCCACCAGCGCGGCGGTGTGCAGGTCGTGACCGCAGGCGTGCATCACCCCCGGCACCTGCGAGGCGTACGGCAGTTCGGCCGCCTCCTGCACCGGCAGGGCGTCCAGATCGGCACGCAGCAGCACCGCCGGGCCCGGACGGCCGCCGCGCAGCACCGCCGTCACCGAGCTCAGCTTCTCGCCGAGGGACACCTCCAGCGGCAGCCCCTCCAGGGCGGCCAGCACCCGAGCCCGGGTCAGCGGCAGATCGAGCCCGATCTCGGGCTCGCGGTGCAGCGCCCGCCGCAGCTCCACCAGACCGGGCCGCAGCCCTTCGGCCGACTCGCGCAGCGCGGACAGGTGAACGGGAGCCGACATGGCCACTCCTCCGGGGTAGACGGTCCCCGAATGGTCCCCCCGCAGGACGCCCCGCCCGCCGCAACCGCACGGAACCTGCGCCCGCCACCACCCGCACGCACGATTCCGCCGACCACCCTCCGGCGCGGACCGCCCGCGGCGCATGACAGCATGCCGGGATGACCACGAGCGAACCGCGGACCACGGCCGAGGCGGTGGAGGAACTGCGCACCATCGCCCAGGGATGGGCCGACGGCCGGCGCGGCAACACGACGCAGCTGATCCGCGCGGCCGACCGCGCCCTGTGGGCCGGGGTGGACGCGCCCTCACTCGCACCGCTCGCCGAGCTGCTCAGCACCGAACGCGACCTCGCCGCGGAGCTGTTCGGCCGGGTCACCGACGAACTCGGCTTCGGCCTGCCACCCGCCGACGGCGGCCCCGGCGGCCTGCTGCTGGCCCGCTGGTGGGCCGCCGAGATCGTCGCCGGCCGCCTCGACCCCCACGAGGGCGCCACCCTCATCGTCGAGGACGTCGTCGAACTCCACGGCGCACGAGAGGAACTGACCCCCATGCTCGACGCGGTACGCGACCTCTGGAGCGACCGTCCCCCCGGCCCCTCCCGCGCCGAGTCCGACGCCCGCCTCACCCGGGCCGCCCGCGAACTCCTCACCCGCATCCCGGACCCGAGAGGGTGAGCCGGGTGGCGCCCCCACGCGCCCTGGGCCGACCACCCGACCGGTGGGGACGGCGCACGCGAGCCGACCGCCTCCCTGCACCGATGCACCGTGACACTCTGTCGGCCCGGTCCTGGGCCTCGCTCGTGCTGCGGCGCGGCCGTACCGACCACACCCCCTGCCCCGGCCGGCCCTGAGCCGCGGGCCGTGGGACACGGTCAGCCGCGGGTGAGGAGCCGGCGCAGACCGTACGCGGCGGCGCCGGCGGCGAGCACCGCGGCGCCCTGCAGGACCGAGGCGGCCGGCAGGGCGAAGGCCAGGACCAGGCAGCCGGCGGCGCCGACCAGCGGGACGGCGCGCGGCGGGCGGCCCTCGGCCGGGGCGAGGGTGAGGGCGGAGGCGTTGGCGACGGCGTAGTAGACGAGCACGCCGAAGGAGGAGAAGCCGATCGCGCCGCGGACGTCCGCCGTGGCGGCGAGGACGGCGACCACCGTGCCCACGGCGAGTTCGGCGCGGTGCGGGACGTGGAAGCGCGGGTGGACGGCGGCCAGTGCGTGCGGCAGGTGCCGGTCGCGGGCCATCGCGAGGGTGGTGCGGGAGACGCCGAGGATCAGGGCCAGCAGGGAGCCGAGCGCGGCGACGGCCGCACCCGCCCGGACCACCGGGACGAGTCCGGGGGCGCCCGCCGCCCGGACGGCGTCCGCGAGCGGGGCGGTGGTGGCGGCGAGGGCGTCCGGACCGAGCACCGCCAGGGCGGCGAGGGCGACCAGGGTGTAGACGACGAGCGTGACCGCCAGGGCGAGGGTGACGGCCCGGGGGACGGTCCGGGCGGGGTCGCGCACCTCCTCGCCGAGGGTGGCGATCCGCGCGTAGCCGGCGAAGGCGAAGAACAGCAGGGCCGCCGCCTGCAGCACGCCCTGCGGCCCGGCGTCCGCGCCGACCGCCCAGTGGGCGGGATCGGCGGTGCCGCCGGACAGGCAGGCCGTCACCACCGCGGCCAGCACCGCCAGCACGACGGCGACGATCGCCCGGGTCAGCCGGGCGGCCTTCTGCACCCCGACGTAGTTCACCGCGGTCAGCGCCACCACGGCCGCCACCGCCACGGCGTGCGTCTGCGCGGGCCACAGGTAGGCGCCCACCGTCAGCGCCATCGCCGCGCAGGACGCGGTCTTGCCGACCACGAACGCCCAGCCGGCCAGGTACCCCCAGAACGGCCCGAGCCGCTCGCGGCCGTACACGTAGGTGCCGCCCGAGGCCGGGTAACGGGCGGCCAGGCGGGCGGAGGAGGTGGCGTTGCAGTACGCCACCGCCCCGGCGAGGGCGAGGCCGGGCAGAAGCCCGGAGCCGGCGGCCGCGGCCGCCGGGGCGAGTGCGGCGAAGACGCCGGCGCCGATCATCGACCCGAGGCCGATCACCACGGCGTCGAACAGGCCCAGGTGCCGTTGGAGCCCGGCCTGCCCGGCCGGTGCGGTCGACATGCTCATCGTTCTCTCCCCCTGGGACTGGTCGGACCGCGCCGCACAATAGACGACCTCGGTGTACGGCTGCCGAACGGGCCCGCCCCGGGGCCGTGCGAACCCTTCTCAGACGCCGGCGGCGACGAGCACCGCGTCGGTGCCGAAGCCGAGCAGCAGCCCGAGCAGGATCATCCAGGCGGTCAGCTCCTTGGCGCCGGCCCGCCGGGCGACGGCCAGCAGCTCGATCACCACGTAGAGGATCGAGCCGGCGGCCAGGCCGAGGAAGGCGACGCCGACCGTCTCGTCGACCACCCGCTGGCCGATCAGGGTGCCGACGAAGGTCGGGCCGCCGGCGATCACCCCGAGCACCGCCAGGCCGCCCCAGGACGGCCGTTCGCCCGCGGCCGCCAGCGGCGCGACGATCCCGAATCCCTCCGTCGCGTTGTGCAGGCCGAAGCCGATCACCAGCAGGACGGCGAGCGAGATGTCGCCCTGCGCGGCCGAGTTGCCGATCGCGAGGCCCTCGGCGAAGTTGTGCAGGCCGATCCCGGTGGCGATCATCAGGGCGAGGCCGGCGGCGTGCGAGCGGGCGCCGACGGCCCGTTCGGTGGCCGCCGCGGCACCGGGGCCGGGGGAGCGGGGCGGGGCCGCCGCGTTCCGGCGGGCCGCCCACCGTTCGTAGCGGACGAGCCCCAGCAGGCCGACCGCCAGCCCCGCGGCCAGCACCAGGCCGTTCTGTGCCGCCGTCCCCCAGTGGTGCGCGGACAGCGCCTCGTCGGTGGGCTCCCAGGCCGCGCCGAGGATGTCCCAGAGCAGGAACAGCAGGACACCGATCGCGACGGCGTTCAGCGCGGCGCGCAGACGTGGCGCGGGCCGGCGCAGGCGGGCCACCGGCAGTCCCAGGAAGACGGTGACACCCGCGACGGCGCCGAGCAGGGCGATCTGCGGACCGGACATCGGACACCCTCCGGGAGGACGCGGCGGCGGACGGCCCCGGGTCGACTGTGGTTAGCCTCACCTAAGGGGCGTCGTCTCCAGCCTGCCGTCCGCCGCGCCGGCCCGCACCTCCGCCGGTCCGCACCTCCGCCCGCCGGTTCCGCAGGTTCGTTCCGCCGACTGACAACCTTTCCGCCCCTCCGGCGCGTGTGAGGAGCGTGAGTCGATCAACGAGAGACGCCGACTACGCGGCCTTCGTGCAAGCCGCCTGGCAGCGCCACCTGGCAGCGCCACCTGCGGACCGCCGAACTGCTGACCGGCGACCCGCACCGCGGTGAGGACCTGCTGCAGGACTGCCTGGTCAAGCTGTACGTGCGATGGCCCCGGTTGGCCGCGGACCCGCACGCCTACCTGCGGCGGATGCTGGCCAACGGCAGCATCAGCCGCTGGCGCCGCCGTCGCCGCGAACTGCTCACCGCCGAGACCCCCGACACCGCCGACCCGACAGGCGACCCCGCCGGGCGGGGCCTGGGGCCGGACGGCGAACTGCGCCGCGCCCTGCTCGCCCTGCCCGACCGGCAGCGGGCCGTGGTGGTGCTGCGGTACGTCGAGGACCTCAGCGAGAAGGAGACCGCCGCCGTGCTCGGCTGCACGGTCGGCTCGGTCAAGAGCCACAACTCCAGGGCCATGGCGCGGCTGCGCGCGGCCCTGCCCGAGCGCCAGGAGGCCGCACCGTGACGAACCCGCAGGACGAACTGATCGAGGCGATCAGGACACTGTCCGGCCCCGTGCCGGCCCGGCCGGCCCCGGTCGGCGCACTGCTGCTCCGCGGGCACCGGGCCCGCCGGACCCGGCTCGTGACGCGCACCGCGATCGGCGCCGGGGCCTTCGCCCTCGCGGCCGCCGCGGTCGGGGTGTTCCCGCCCTTCGCCGGAGGGTCCGCGGCGGGGCCGGCGTCGCCCGCGTCGGGGGCGCGCGGCACCGGGTACCGGGTCACCCTGACGTACACCGTGGAGGGCCCGGGGCGTCCCGACCGCTTCCCGCCGCCCCAGACCTACCGGGGTGCGGCCGATCCCGCCTCGCACCGGGCCCAGCTGGCCTGGGAGGGCGGCGGGACGGAGTGGCGCATCCTCGGCGCGGAGGAGTTCAACCGGACGGGCGGCCGGCCCTGGCACGCGGGCAATCCGCCGGTCGGTCCGCGCGGCACCCTCCCCACCGCCGGCCTCGTCGCCGTGCAGCCCCAGGAGCTCCTCGCCGAACTGCGCTCCCGCGGCACCGTCACCCGCACCGCGGGCTCCGGCGGCAGCGAGACGTACGACTTCTCCTACGTCTCGCACGACTCCCCGTACACCGGGGAGCGGGGGACGGGCGACAACACCGTGACCGGCCGGGTCGAACTGATCGGCGGCCGGTACCGGTCCGTCACCGTGCAGACCGTCCTCACCGGCCGAACCGGGGACGCCGACCCCGAGCCGGTCGTCCGGCGGACGGTGATCGACTTCTTTGACTACGGCATCCCGGTGTCCGTCGAGCGGCCCCCGCTCGGCGGCTGACCGGCCGCGCCGCGGCTGCGCCGGGGCGCCGCCGGCCCTGCGGAGTCGGCCGCTCCCGCGCAGGGGACGGGAGCGGCCGGCCGCGGTCAGCCGCAGGCGCAGCCCGCGGCGGCGGTGTCGGCGGCGGCGTCGGAGGCCGTGCCGCAGCAGGCGGCCTGGCCGTCGGCACCCTTGGTGAGCGTGTCGGCGTCGGCCTTCACGACGTACACCTCCCAGGGCTCCTGGCCGGGGCCGTGCACCCACACCTTGTCCTGGAGGGCGTAGCAGCAGGAGGTGTCGTTCTCCTCGAAGGTGGCGAGGCCGGCCTCCTTGAGCCGGCCGGTGGCGGCGGCGACCTGCTCGGTGGTCGTGACCTCGACGCCGAGGTGGTCGAGGCGGGTGGCCTCGCCGGCCTCGCCCTCGATGAGGACGAGCTTGAGCGGGGGCTCGGTGACGGCGAAGTTGGCGTAGCCGGGGCGGCGCTTGGCGGGCCCGGTCCCGAAGAGCTTGGAGTAGAAGGCGACGGAGCCTTCGAGGTCGGCGACGCGCAGGGCGAGCTGAACACGGGACATGGCGGTCTCCCCGATCCGAGGTGTTGTATCGACGGCTGTCGATACAGATGAGCTTGCCCCCCTGAATCGATGAATGTCAACATAGGCGCATGTCGAAATCAGGGCTGGTCGTCCTCGGCCGGGGCGACGCGGCGGCCTGCTGCGGGCGCTGCTCGCCTCCACCGACGCGGCCGGCATCCGGACGGTGCAGTCCGGCGTCTTCCCGGAGAACACCGCCGGCCTCGCCCTGCACGCCAGGGCCGGCTTCCGGGTCGTCGGCACCCGCGAGCGCCTCGGCCGTCGGGACGGCCGCTGGCGCGACGTCGTCCTGCTGGAGCGCCGCAGCCCGGTCGTGGGCTGACAGGGGCCCGGCGCCGGCACCTCGTGCGGGCCCGGTACACTCGAGGTGCGAAGGGGAGTAGTCCCGAAACACCGGCAGGTCGACACACTGGACGCCCGCACACCAGCGGACGGCCCGGCCGCCGGGCCGCAGCACCTCCGGGTGGTGCGGCGGACGAGACCTTCGGCAAGGCATGACCGACGCCCGCACCCGCGGGGGTCCATTCGTCGTGCCGGGCCGAGGCGTCCTCCCGGACCACCCACGACGGGTGTTCGCACCGACACTCCGGCCCGGCCCCAGTAGAGAGCCTCCGGATGTCCCTCGACCCCCTGGCGATCCTCACCGCCTTCGGTCTGATCTTCCTCGCCGAACTCCCCGACAAGACGATGTTCGCGTCCCTCGCCATGGGCACGCGGATGCGCCCGCTCTACGTCTGGATCGGCACCTCCAGCGCCTTCGTCGTCCACGTCGCCATCGCCGTCGGCGCCGGAAGCCTGATCGGCCTGCTGCCGAACGTCGCCGTGAAGCTGGTCTCGGCCGCCCTGTTCGCCTTCGGCGCCTTCGTGCTGCTGCGCAGCGGCGGTGACGAGGACGGCGCGGACGAGGCCGGCCGGACGGTCACCGGGTTCTGGCCGGTGTGGACGGCGGCGTTCATGGCCGTGTTCATCGGCGAGTGGGGCGACCTGACCCAGATCACCACCGCCAACCTCGCGGCGACCAACGGCGTGCTCTCCACCGCGATCGGCTCGGCCGCGGCACTGATGAGCGTCTCCGCCCTCGCCCTGGTGGTCGGCCGCTTCATCGCCAAGCGGGTGCCGCTGCGGATGGTCCAGCGCGTCGGCGGCGTCTGCATGGGCCTGCTCGCCGTCTGGTCCGTGGTCGAGGCCTTCACCGGCTGACGCGCCGCACCCCTCCTTCTGCCGCCGTCGGCCCCGTGCCGGCGGCGGCAGTCGCATGCGGGCCCACGGCCGGGGCGCGCCGGGCCGGGCGAGGGGCGCACGGCAGTTGCGGTGCGCGCGCCGGGGGGACTGTGGCTGCCGCGGGGCCCGGATCAGAAGCGGATCTCCTTGGCCGACTGTCCGTCAGGACGTGAGGGCCTAGAGTGGCCGGATGGTCACGGTGCTGGTCAACGGGCTTCCCGGATCCGGAAAGACGACGCTCGCGCGGGCCCTTGCGGCCGAGCTGGGCCTGCCGCTGTTCAGCAAGGACGCGATCAAGGAGGTACTGGCGGACACGCTGGCGGGCCTGCGCCCGCCGGAGTGTTCCGACCCCGAGTGGAGCCGGGTCCTGGGAGCTGCCGCCGCCGAGACCCTGTGGACGCTGCTCCGTGACGCGCGGGGCGGGGCCGTTCTGGAGAATTCGTGGTTGGCCCACACACGGCCGATCGTGACGGCCGGACTTCGGCGCGCGGGCGTGGCCGACGTGCAGGAGGTCTGGTGCGGGGTGCCGCTGGTGGTGGCCCGACGCCGGTTCGCCGAACGGTCGGCCGGACGACATCCGGTGCATCCCGAGCGCCCCGGTGGCCCCGACGGGGACTGGGACCTGTGGTCGCGCGGTGCCGAACCGCTCGGGCTGGGGATCGTCCACTGCGTGGACACCACCGGGCCGGTCGACATCCCCGCGCTGACCGCCTCGCTCACCGCCCCTCGCTGACGGCCCGACCGGTACGAGAAGAGCTCTGGTGCGCCGCAGCCGAGCCGGAGCGGGCGGTCAGGACGACGGCGGGGAGCACGGCGAGCGCGAGGAGGCCGCCGCCGAGCGCCAGCACCGGGTAGCCGGCCAGGTCGACGACGGCGCCCGAGGCCAGGCCGCCCGCGGCGCCGGAGACGGCGATGGCGACGTCGACCATGCCCTGGGTCCGTGCCCGGGTCGCCAGTGGCACCGCGTCGGTGATGATCGCGGTACCGGCGACCAGCCCGAAGTTCCAGCCCAGACCGAGCAGGGCCAGCGCCAGCGCCAGCAGCGGGACGGACCCGCCGGGTGCGAGCGCGGCCAGCACGCCCGCCGCGAGCAGGGTCAGACCGGAGGCCGTCGCCAGCGCCGTCCGCCCGTAGCGGTCGACCAGCCGGCCGGTCAGCGGCGACGGCAGGTACATCGCGCCGATGTGGATCGCGATCACCATCCCCGAGGCCGCGGTCCCGTGCCCCATGTCGTGCATGTGGACGGGTGTCATGGTCATCACGGCCACCATGACGACCTGGGTGAGGACCATCACCGAGGTGCCGAGCAGCACACCGCGCCGGATCCCCGCGGCCGGCTCCTGCACGGCGTCCGCCCGGCCGGCGGCGGCATCCGCACCGGCGGCCCCGGCGCGTTCCCGGGCGAGCAGCAGCGGGTCGGGGCGCAACCCGATCGCGAGGACGGCGGCGGCCGCCGCGTAGGCGATCCCGGCCAGCAGGAAGGGCCCGGCCAGCCGGGGTATGCCGAGGACCGCCGCGAGGTCCCCGGTGGGTGCGGCCAGGTTCGGGCCCGCGATGCCGCCGAGGGTGGTGGCGACCAGCACGGTCGACACGGCCCGGGCCCGGTGGGTGGGCGCGGCGAGGTCGGCCCCGGCGTAGCGGGCCTGCAGGTTGGTCGCCGTGCCGGCGCCGTACACGAGGAGGGCGGCGAACAGCAGGACGGGACTGTCGGCGACGGCGGCGGCGATCACCCCGGCGCTGCCGACCGCGCCCGTGGCGTAGCCGAGCGCCAGCCCCGGCCGGCGGCCGCGGGCCGCCGAGACGCGGCTGACCGCGATCGCGGCGATCGCACTGCCCGCGGTGAACAGCGCACTGGGCAGGCCGGCCAGCCCGGCCGAGCCGAGCATCTGTTGCGCCAGCAGGGCGCCGACGGTGATCCCCGCGGCGAGGCCCGCCCCGCTGAGCACCTGGGAGGCGACCAGGACGGTCAGGACGCGGCGCTGCGCGGCGTCGGCGGGCGCGGCGGGGTCGGGGACGTCGCCGGGGTCGGGGGCGGTCGAGGGCGTCGAGGCGGTACTCGTCACGGAGCGGGCCCTTTCGGCGGCAGGTCGGGGACCGGCCCGGACTTCCGGGCCGGCGGGACAGAGGCATCATGCCGTCGGCCGCGTCGCGGGGGAACGCCCGGGCCGCCCCCACGGCCGACGGCATCCCGGAGCGGCGCCGGCCGCCGCCGGACACGGCGGCATCAGCCTTCGGCCCGGGCCGGGGCGGCGCGGCGGGGACCGGTCAGTGCTGCGGCAGGACCTGCTCGCCCTCGCCGACCGGCTCCTCGAACGCGGACAGGTAGCGTTCCAGCAGCTGCTCGTCCACGGTGACGGCATCGGCGCCGACCTCGCGGTTGCGCACGGCGAGCCGGCGTTGCAGCGTCGCCCGGTCCGCCTTGAGGTGGACCAACTCCCACCGGCAGTCGTGCTGTTCGACCAGCGCCTTGTAGTCCTCGCGCGCGGCCCGGCTCCAGAAGCTGTAGTCCACCACCACGTTCCGGCGCGCCCGCATCAGTCGGATCAGCTCCTGGCGCTGCTCGCGGCGGACCTCCTCCTTGAGCGCGTCGAACGCCGCCTCCGCCAGCACCAGGCCGGCGTCGCGCCGCCCGAGCCGCTGCCAGACCACCTCGTCGATCGACAGCCGGACGTACCCGCGACGGACCAGCGCCCGCGCGTACGTGGTCTTGCCCGCCCCGGGGAGACCGCACATCAGGACCACCGTGCCCGTGGGCTCCACCATGCGGCCACCCCAGTGCCCGACCGGACGACCCGTCAGCCGGGTTGCCGCAGGCATGAGGGCAAGAGGGCCCGCGGGCATGAGGACGGCCCGGCGGTGCCGTCTCCGGCCGCCGGGCCGCCAACGCCGCGTCAGGTGCTACTTGGTGCGGGGCTGGGTGAAGCGCAGCATGTTGCCGGACGGGTCGCGGAAGGCGCAGTCGCGCACCCCGTACGGCTGGTCCATCGGCTCCTGCAGCACCTCGGCGCCGGCCGCGCTGACCCGCTCGAAGGTGGCGTCGCAGTCGTCGGTCTGGAAGATGACCCCGCGCAGCATGCCCTTGGCCATCAGCTCGGCCACCGTCTGCCGGTCGGCCTCCGAGGCGTTCGGGTCGGCGAGCGGCGGCTCCAGCACGATCTCCACGTCCGGCTGGGTCGGCGAGCCGACCGTCACCCAGCGCATCCCCTCGAAACCGACGTCGTTGCGGACCTCCAGGCCGAGCGCGTCGCGGTAGAAGGCGAGCGCCTTGTCGTGGTCGTCGACGGCGATGAAGCACTGCGAAAGCTTGATGTCCATGGCCCACACGCTACGGACCGGCGGCCTGTTCTGCTTCTCAGTTCCTGATCGGCCGGGTGTGCATCTTGGCGACGCACGCCGGGATCGGCGCCCCCGGGTCGTGGTCGCGGGCCCGGTACGCGCTCGGGCTCTCGCCGACCAGCTCGGTGAACCGCGAACTGAACGAGCCCAGCGACGTACAGCCCACCGCCATGCAGACCTCCGTCACCGACAGGTCGCCGCGCCGCAGCAGCGCCTTCGCCCGCTCGATCCGGCGGGTCATGAGGTAGCTGTACGGCGTCTCGCCGTAGGCCGCCCGGAAGCTGCGCGAGAAGTGGCCCGGCGACATCAGCGCGTCGCGCGCCAGGGCCGGGACGTCCAGCGGCTCCGCGTAGTCGCGGTCCATGCGGTCACGTGCCCGGCGCAGCCTGGCGAGATCGGCGATGTCCACACCGAGCACCGTACAACGTGCCGCCGACACCGAGCGGGCCGTTGAGAGCGACGCGGGCCGTCGCCCCGGCGCGGATTGCCCCGCACCGCCCGGACGCGGTGGAATCGCCGCAGGGACGCGCGGTGACCGCCACCGGCCGCGCCCCGCCCGAGGGACACACCGCACAGGGGGAGAGCATGGCCGACAGCAGCCGCGGATTCGTCAGGGACGCGCGCGGATGCCGCCACTGGGGACCGCACGGCGCCGCGGGGCTGCTGCTGCTCCGCGGCGAGGACCTGCTGCTCCAGCGCCGCTCCTGGCGGGTCCACCACGGCCGTACCTGGAGCATCCCCGGCGGCGCCCTGGAGGCGGGCGAGAGCCCCTGGGACGGCGCCCGACGCGAGTTCGCGGAGGAACTCGGCAGCCTCCCCGCCCTGCGCCGGCTGCACACCTTCGTCGACGACCACGGCGGCTGGGCCTACCACACCGTGGTCGCCGAGGCCCTGGAGCCGTTCCGCCCGCGCCGCGGCGACGGCGAGGCGGCCGCCCACCGCTGGTGCGGCCGCACCGAGGTCGCCGGGCTGCGCCTCCATCCCGGATTCGCCGCCGCCTGGCCGCAGTTGGCCGCCGGGCTGGACGGCCTCGACCGGCAGCACGGCTGACCGGCGGCCCCCGGAGGTCCGTTCACGCCCCGGGTGTTCACGCCCCGCCCGGGGCGCCGTCCGCCTGCAGCACCAGACTGCTCCAGCGCACGCCGTCCCGGCCGTGCAGGTCGGGACGCTCCGAGCAGTGCAGCGGCCGCAGGCCGTGCGTGTGCCCGGCCGCGACGGTGTCCGCCGCCGACACCTCGAACATGCGCCGCCCGGCGGGCACCGGGCCGTGGCGCAACTGCAGGAAGAAGCGGCCGCCGGGTGCGAGCAGTCCGGCGATCCTGGCCAGGGCGTGCGACCGCTCCGCGGCGTCCAGGTGCATCCAGACCGCGGTGGCGAAGACCGCGTCGAACCGCCGGCCGTCCCCGGCGGCGGCCAGCTCGGGCAGGCTGTCGTCGACCCAGTCGATCCCGGCGCCGGGGTGCAGGCGCCGCCCGTGGCGGCGGAGGGCCGCCGTCGGCTCGACCGCGAGCACGCGGTGGCCGCGGGCCGCCAGGGCGGCGGCGTCGCGCCCCGTCCCGGCGCCCACGTCGAGTACCTGCCCGGGCCGGCCCGGCACGAGGTGCAGCACCTCGTGGTGGACCTGCTCGAAGGTGACCTCCTCGTACTGCACCGCCAGCGCGTCCGCCGCCTCAGCGTAGCCCGCCGTGCCCGGCACCAACCGGCCGCCCCCGCCCACCGCCGGTCCTCGATCGTCCATGGGCAGCAAGGCTAGGCCCACTCTTCCGGCCCGCCGTCGGCCGCCCCGCCGTGATGGCCGCCTGACGCGCCTGACCGCCGGCCGGGCCCGACCGCGACTGCTGCGACTGCCGTGGGCCGGTGGGGCGGTCAGTGCGTGACCGCGCCGACGCTGCGGACCCAGACGGGGAAGGGCTCGGGCTCAGGCACGGTCTCCGAGGGGTCGTGCACCTCGTCGAGGTCGGACCAGGGGACCAGACCCGGCGACCGGTCGCCCAGGAACGCCTCGACGACCCGGCCGAGATCGTCGGAGGGCACGTACGCCCCGCCGAAGGGCAACGCGTCCGCTGTCACCGAACCGGTCGAGCACCGGAGCTGCCCGGCCTGCTCGTCGTGCCACACGTAGAAGGTCGCCACCCCCGGGAAGCCCGTCCCGCGGACACGGCGCCGGATGCCCTCGGCGGTCCGCTCGAAGGCGGTGACCACCTCCGGCACGGTCAGCACCCGCCTGTCCTCCTCCTCCGCACCCAGCCACCAGGTGTTGGTCCGCCACTCCACCCGCCGGTCGGCGGGCTCCAGCACCAGCGGCTCGTCGGCCACTTCGGCAATCCGTCTCAGCAACATCGCATCAGTGTCCCGCCCCGGCGATCGCACCGGACCCCGGGGGAGCCGGACGCGGCAGGGAGGTACGGCCGGGTCAGGGCGGGGCCGCTCGGTCGCTGCCGCGGACGGTGTCCGCCGCCCGGACCAGGGCGGCCAGGACGGTGCGCACGGCCAGCCGGGCGGTGCGCTCGGGCCGGTGCAGGACGTCGACGTGGCGGCTGGCGTGCACCCCGGTCAGCGGGCGGAGCACGACGCCGGGGTGCCGCCGGGCCGTCCAGCGCGGCATCAGCGCCAACCCGCCGCCCGCCGCGACGACCTCCGCCGCGACCGTGAACTCGTTGATCCGGTGGACGATCTCGGGCTGCCGGCCGGCCACCGCCGCGATCGCCTCCACGGTGGCCAGCAGCGGGAAGCCGTCGTGGACGGTGATCCACGGCAGGCCCGCCACGTCGTGCGGCGTCAGCCGGTCGCGGGCCGCCAGCGGATGCCCGGCCGGCAGCGCCACGTCGAGCGGCTCGTTCAGCAGCGGGGTCACCGCCACCGTGCCCGGCCAGTGCGCGGTGTGGTCCAGCCGGTGCGCCAGGACGAGGTCGTGGTCCCGGGTCAGCCGCGGGAACCGCTCCTGCGCGACGTCCTCGTCGGCGAGGGCGAGCCGCGGGAAGTCCGCCCCGGCGGCCGACTGCCGCAGCAGCAACGGGAAGAACGCCGCACCCGCACTGTGGAACGCCGCGACCGACACCAGACCCTGCGGCTGCTCCACGAACCGGTCGACGGCGTGCCGGGCCCGGGCCAGCGCCGCGGACACGTCGATCGCCGCGTCCGCCAGCGCCCGCCCGGCATCGGTGAGCACCAGCCGCCGCCCGGCGCGCTCGGTCAGCGGCACCGGCACCGATCGCTGCAACAGCCGCAGCTGCTGCGACACGGCCGAGGGCGTCACCGTCATCGCCTCCGCGACCGCAGTGACGCTGCCGAGCTCGCCGAGCTCCCGCAGGACCCGCAGTTGGCGTTCGTCCATCCGCACAGTCTAGGCCCGACCGTGTAGGTACCGCTAAAAGATCGTTTCAGTAAGTGGTCCTTGGCTTCACGGTCGCACTCCGGCAGCGTGGTGGCCGTGCCCACCGTGCCTGACACCCGCCGTACAGACCTGGTCCTGCTGCTCGTCGCGATCGTCTGGGGTTCCAGCTATCTCGCCGCCAAGGCCGCGACCGGGGCCGTCCCCGTCCTGACCGTCCTCTTCGTGCGCTACGCGCTCGCCGCGCTCGCGGCCGCCGCCGTGATCGCCGCGGGCGCCGCCCGCAACTCCCGCCGCAGCACCGGCCGTGGCGTCCTGCCGCGCACCCGCCGCCGCGGCCCGGCCCGGCCCCGACCCGCCGAACTGCGGTACGGCGCGGTGCTCGGCCTCACCCAGGCCGCCGTCCTGGCGATCGAGACCTACGGCGTCGCCCACACCAGCGCCGCCAACGCCGGACTCATCATCAGCCTCACCATCGTGCTCACCCCCCTCCTCGACCGCGGCGCCGGCCGCGGCCCGCTGCCGGGCCGGTTCTTCGCCGCCGCCGGGCTGTGCGTCCTCGCCGTCGGCCTGCTGATGTCCGGCACCGGACTGCACACCCCCGGCCTCGGCGACCTGCTGATGCTCGCCGCCGCGGTCGTCCGCGCCGGACACGTCGCCCTCGTCGGCCGCCTCACCGCCGGACGCGAGCTGCGCCCGATGCACCTGACCGCCGTCCAGACCGTCGTCGGCACCGTCCTGTTCGCCGCCCCCGCCGTCGCGGGCCTGCCCGGCCTCGCCCACGCGAGCGCGGCCACCTGGGGATCGCTGCTGCACCTCGCCCTGTTCTGCAGCGTGTTCGCCTTCCTGGCACAGACCTGGGCGGTGCAGCGCAGCTCCGCCAGCCGGGCCAGCCTGCTCCTGGGCACCGAACCCGTCTGGGCGGTCGCCGTCGGCATCGGCCTCGGCGGCGAACGGCTCACCGCACCCGCCGCCCTCGGTGCCGTCCTCATGGTGGCCGGCACCTACTGGGGCCAGGCCGTCGAACGCACCCACCGCACCGCACCGCCGGCCGCCGCCGACCGCCCCGCCGAACCGGTGCCCACCGCCTGACCGGTCCGCGGTCCGACGGCCGGCGGCTACGCCAGGGCGTCCCGGGACACGGCAGCCAACGCCCCGGCCAAGGCCTCGACCAGGGCGTCGACCAGCGGATCGGTGCAGTCCGCGGGCCGGGCGGCGACGATCCGGCTCGGCGGGTGGCCGTCCACCGGCACGAACGCCACCCCGGACCGTGCGTGCCGCACCGAGGCTCCCGCCGGCAGCAGGCCCACCGCGCCCTCCCACACCACGCTGTGCAGGCACTCCTCGACCGAGGCCACCACCGGGCCCGGCGAGTCGTCCTCGGCCGCCAGCCAGTAGGCGCGCCACCGGGCGTCCGTCCCGGGCGGCAACCGGAACCGCGGCCGGTCGGCCAACTCGCCGACGTGCAGCCGCCCACGGGCCGCGAGCGGATCGTCCGCCGGCACGGCCGCCACCACCTGCTCCACTCCGAGCGGACGGATGCTCAGGCCGGCGGTGTCGAAGGGCAACCGGGTCAGCGCCACGTCCACCCGCCGCTCCCGCAGCCCGGCACTCGGGTCGGTCACCGGCGCCTCCCGCAGCCGCACCCGCAGCCCCGGACGGCTGCGCCGCAGCGCCGCCAGGGCCGTCGGGCCGACGTCCAGGCCCGCACCGGCGGCGACACCCACCACCAGCACCCGGCCGGCCCCGGCGCCGCGCACCCGCTCCCGGGCCCGCTCGGCCCGCTCCAGCAGGTCGCGCGCCTCCACCAGCAGCACCTCGCCCGCCGGGGTGAGCCGCGCCCCGGTCGGGATCCGGTCGAACAGCCGGCAGCCGAGGTCCGCCTCCAGGTCCCGGATCCGGCGGCTGAGCGGCGGCTGGGCCAGGTGCAACCGGGCCGCCGCCCGGCCGAAGTGGCCCTCCTCGGCCACCGCGAGGAAACAGCGCAACGCCCGCAGGTCCATGACCGGCCACGATACCGAGAACGGAACCGGAGGCCCGGAACCGGTCTTGGACGGGCACCGGCCGCCCCGGGTGAGGTGGTGGGTGGCGGCGGACGACAGAGCCCGCCGCCACCGTCGAACGAGGAGTCCAGACGTGTACGAGAACCCCGACGACCTGCACCGCGCCCGCTCCGTCGGCCGGGCCGCCCCGGCGGAGTTCGCCGCCTGGCTGGCCTTCCAGGAGGCCGTCGACCGGGAGGACGGCGCCGTGCCGCGCCGCTACCGCGAACTGATCTCGGTGGCCGTCGCCCTCGTGACCCAGTGCTCCTACTGCCTGGACGTGCACACCGCCGCCGCCCGCCGGCACGGCGTCAGCGCCGAAGAACTCGCCGAGACGGCCTTCGTGACCGCCGCCGTCCGCGCCGGCGGCACACTCGCCCACGCCCTCCTGGCCGACCGCCTCTACGAGCAGCACGGCCGACACGCCCACCCGGGTGCGGCGGTCCACGGCTGACGGGCGCCCGGAACCCCCGCAGGGCCGTGCCCGCCCGGGATCAGCGCTCCCGGGCGGCCAGGGCGCGGAGGGCCGCGGCGGCCGCGTTCCGGACGGTCGGGAAGGCGTCGTGCGCGGCCGACCGCCGCAACCGCTCCACCGCGTCGTACGCGCCGACCCGGCCGAGCGCCGTGGCGGCGCGGGCACGGACCCGCTCGTCGGGGTGGGCGAGGGCGCGCTGCAACAGCGGGCCCGCCGAGGGGTCGCCGCGCAGACCGAGCGAGGCCGCGGCCTCCGCGCGGGTGCGGGAGCACGGATCGGAGAGGAACTCCGCCAGCACCCGCACCGCGCGGTCCGTCCCGCAGTCCGCCCGTCCGAAGAACCAGGCGAGCGACTGCCGCAGCCGGCGGTCGGCCTCCCGCATCCACGGCACCCACGGGACCAGCGCCGCCACCGCGGCCGGGCCCGCCGCGACCAGCGCCCGGCTCGCCGCCTCGTGCACCCGCCGGTCGTCCACCGACCCGGTGAAGACGGCCACCAGGGTGCGCACCGCGCCGGGGCCGGGACGCAGGACGGCCAGGGCATCGAGCGCCACCAGGGCGACCGGGCGCGGCGCCGCGCAGAGGCGGACGAGCAGCGGGACGGAAACGGTCGTCGGCGACCCGGACGACCGCCCGCGCCAGCTCCTCGTCCCAGGGCACGTCGGCCGTCGCGGCGGGCCGGTCGAGCCGGTCGAGCAGGGCGTCGACGGGCGCCGGATCGGTGCGTCGGCACAGCCCGAGGACGTGGGCGCGGGCCGCGGACGGGGAGTCGGGTGCCGGCGATCGGTGGGGGACCGTGCAGCTGTCCCCGGACGGCGGTTCCTCTGGCACGGGTGCGATCCAACCCGCCCGGAACACGGTCGCGCAAAGGGGATTCCGGCCCGCCCGGCCGTCGACGGCGGTCAGGGGAGGGTCAGGATGCGCGGCCCGTCCTCGGTGACGGCGACGGTGTGCTCGATGTGGGCCGCGCGGCTGCCGTCCGTGGTGAACAGCGTCCAGCCGTCGTCGCCGGTGCGGTGGTCGTCGCGGCCGCCGGCCATGAGCATCGGCTCGATCGCCAGGACCAGGCCGTGGCGCAGGGGGAACCCCCGCCCGGGGCGGCCCCGGTTGGGCAGGTGCGGGTCCTCGTGCATCCGGCGGCCGATGCCGTGGCCGCCGAAACCCTCCGGCATGCCGCAGCGGGCCCGGCGGGCGGCGGTGCCGATCGCGTGGGAGATGTCGCCGAGGCGGCCGCCCGCCACCGCGGCGGCGATGCCCGCCTCGAGGGCCCGGCGGGTCGCCTCGATCAGGGCGAGGTCGGCGGGCCGGGCGGTGCCCACCGTGAAGCTGACCGCGGCGTCACCCGTCCAGCCGTCCAGCTCCGCCCCGCAGTCGACGCTCACCAGGTCGCCGTCGCGCAGCCGGTACCCGGTCGGGATGCCGTGCACCACGGCGTCGTTGACGGAGGTGCAGATCACCGCCGGGAAGGGCGTCGGCGCGAACGAGGGCTGGTACCCGAGGAACGGGGAGCGGGCCCCGGCCGCGGCGAGGACGCCGCGAGCCACCTCGTCGAGCTCCTGCAGCGACACGCCCGGGCGCGCGGCCGCCCGGACGGCCTCCAGCGCCCGGCCGACCACCCGGCCGGCCTCGCGCATCGCGTCCAGCGCCGCGTCCGACTTGATCTCCACCATGCGCGTGACTCCCACCCTCGTTGGACCCAATACTTATACCGGTATTAGTATCACGGTCATGGTGAGGACTCCATTGACCCCGTGGGAGCGCGAGCGCGGCGAGCGGTTCGGCGCACTGCTGCGCCGGGCCCGCGGCGACCGCAGCATGGTGGAGGTGGCCGCCGCGGCGGGCGTCTCCGCCGAGACCCTCCGCAAGATCGAGACCGGCCGGGCACCCACCCCCGCCTTCTTCACCGTCGCCGCCCTCGCCGCGGCCCTGGACATCTCCCTCGACCGCCTGGCCGCCGCCTGCGCCGAGGACGAGGACGGCCACGACGAGGCGCTGTCGGCCTGAACGGACGCCGGACCCGACATGGGCCCGCGAAGCTCTGAAGGCGCTCAAGTCCGGTGTCGAGCATGGGAGTCGAGGGCATCCGTCGGTTCGTGGCCGTGGTCTCCCCACCGTCGGATGCACCCCGCAGACCGGCACCACGGTCCGGCTCCGGAGGCCGGCGATGGCAACGATCTGGACGGTCTGCTCGGCGGCCGGCGTGCTCCTGGCCGCACTGCTGCGGTGGCTGCCCGTCCGTGGGCGGGCGGAGGGCCTGGGGGCGGTGCGGCTGGCAGCCCTGCGCGGCGGAGGGAAGGCCGCGTTGGCGGTGGTCGTCGTCGAGTACCGCCTCGCCGGGGCGCTGGACGCCGACCGCGGGGGACGGCTACGGCTGCGCGGCCGGGTCGACCTGCCCGCCGAACCGACCCCCGTGCACCGCGCCGTGCGCAGCGGCCTGGCCAGACCGCTCGCTCTCCCCGACCTCGCCGGGCGGCCCGCCGTGCAGCGGTCCCGGCGCGAACTGCGCCGGGACCTGGCCGACCGTCACCTGCTCTGCGGCACCGCCAGGCTCGCCGCGGCACGCCTGATCTCGGTCGCCGCCGCCGGTGCCGCCGTCACCGCGATCCTCCACGGTGCCGTCGTACCCGGCGCGCCGCTCGCCGCCGCGGCCCTCGCCCTCCTCCTCGCCGGACCGCGAACCGTGGCCGGACGACGCGAACTCGCCCGGCTGCGCCGACTCCACCCACTGCCACCGGCCCCCGCCGCCACCGCCCGACCGGTGGACCGACCCGGAGCCGCCGAGGAGGCGGCCCTGCTCGTCGCACTCCACGGCCGACGCGCGCTGCGCACCCTGCTGCCGGTCTTCTCCGCCGGGACGGGACTCCTCGGCGGCCGGACGGCCCGGGACGTCGTCAGCCGCTCCGACGAGGCCCACGGCTTCCACCACGGCTGGATCCCCGGCTCCGGCGCGGGCAACGGCCCCTGAGGCGGCAATTCCGGGTGGCTCGGCACCCCGGTCTTGGCGGGCGGCCGGCAGGCCAGCGCCTTGACCCGGGCGGCCTGCAGGGCGGTGAAGGCGCGCGGCCGGCCCGGGCGCTCGCGATCGGCCAGGCCCGCGAGGCCGTGTTCGGCGAACCGGCCCCGCCAGCTACGGGCCGTGTCCAGATGCAGTCCCGTCCCACGGGCGATCGCTGCGTTGGAGCGTCCACGCGCCGCGTACAGGACGACCTGCGCCCGCACTTGCAGCCGGTGCTCGGTGTTGTGGCCGTAGGCCATCACGACAGGCCGTAGCCTGCCGTGTCCCCCCCTGGGCCGTCGGGCGGGTGTTTGAGAGCCATTTGGACAGCGAAATCGAGCGTCGCGGGTTCGGGCTACGAGATTCAGAGCCGCCTCAGGTGGCGGGTGCGACAGGCCGCGATCAGAGCAATGTCATCGACTGCTCCGATCGGCCGCGCCACCACGCGCACCCCCGCTGCGACCTCGAACGCGCCGTCCGAGTGGAACACCACCTTCTGAACCACAGTTACCGTGGGCGTCTCGGCCAACTCACCGTTCGCTTCACCGTGACCGCGACCAGTGAAGGGTTCTTCCCCGTCCGGACCGCCGAACCGAACAGCACAGCTCGTGGCTGCCCTCGGTCACCGGCGGCTCCAGAAGTCGTGCGGATCCCGGCCCGGGCGAAAGCCCGCGGCCTCCGCCATGTGCGCGGCATCGCTGAAGCCCCGGGCCAGGGCCGTGGGGTCGTGGGCATCGCTCGCGAAGGTGATGGCCTGGCCGCGCTCCTCTCGCCACCAGGTCAGCACCTGGGGGTGCAGCGGAACCCTGGTGTTGACCTCGAGGACCTTGCCGGCGGCCGCAAGGCAGCGCAGGACGTGGCGGTACTCCTCCTCGAAGTCGTGGGGGTCGTAGGGTTTCCCGCCCGCAGGCCAGCGGCGGACCGGGTAGTCAATGTGTGCCAGTACTTCAAACGGCGCGAACTGTTCGATCAGGCGGGCCGTTTCAGCGAGGTAGGCGCGGACGACCTGAGCGGGTGGCTGATCGGCGTAGCGGGCGGAGACTTCGGTGAAGCCGAAACCACTGGCGGCCGGCGCGGAGTGCACCGAGGCCAGCACTCGCTCGAAGCTCCCCGCGCCGAGCAGCGCCTCGGCTCGCGACGGGTGCCAGTGAGGCTCGCTCAACTCGATGCCGGACAGGATCCGCAGCTCTGGATGACGCTGTCGGCATCGTTCGAGGCACTCCCGGTATCCGTCGAGATCGATGGGGGGCGGGGTCAGCACTTCGTCCACGACGAGTGGACTCCACTCCTCCGGCGCCTTCGCGCCTGGGCTGAGTGTCCAGGGCGTGAGGTCCGCGTGCTCGGTGAACGCCACCGACGGCAGCCCGAGGTCGAGTGCGCGCACGCAGGTCTCCTCCATCGAGCCTGCTGGCGCATCCCAGGACCACTGGCTGTGGACGTGACTGTCTGGCGGGAGCATTCCGTGATCCTTTCGGCGGTGACGGGACTGTGAGGGCCTGGTCAGACGGGGTCGTCCTTCAGCCAGTCCAGTACCTGACGGGCGTGCTCGTTCGGCGGGAAGATCGGATGGGGGACGTGCTCGATCACGCCGCCACGGATGATCGGCGTGATGCGCTTGTGGAGCGTCGTTCCGCCGAACTCGAAGGTCGGCAGGCCGAGCAGCGCCGCCAGGCGCAGCGTGGTGTCCGAGAGCATCGCGAAGGGAAGCCGCAGACGGTCGACGACCTCCTGCTGGTATCCGGTGTCCTGGCTGGACAGGCCGAACACGCGGGCCGCACCGAGAGCGGCCAGCTCCTCGTGCTGGTCGCGGAAGTCGCACGCTTCGGCGGTGCATCCGCGTGCGCCGGGGATGGCCTCCCAGCCGTCCGGTACGTCCGTGTCGGGCCGGCCCGTGAGCGGGTAGCAGTAGAGGACGGAACGGCCTTCACCCGGCGTATGCACGGGGACGGTGCTACCCGCGGTACTGGTGAGATCGATGTTCGGCATTGTCCGGCCCACGAGACGGTCGGCCGCGCCGTCGTCCTCGGGGACGGGCAGGCCCGACGGAAGTCGGCTCAGGTCGCTCACGGTGCTCAGGAACGCCGCGGGGTGGCGGCCCGGATCCGAAGGCGCCCCCGGCCCGCGCAACACCGTGCTCGGCGGGGCCGAAGGCGTCTCCCGTGCGACCCTCGGGAGCTCTGCCTCAGCCGACCTGCCCCGTCGGCCGGACCGTGATGTGGTTGATGTCCACGCCCGCGGGCTGGTTGATGGCGAACACGATGGTGTCCGCGATCTGCTCGGCGGTCATCGTGGCGGCTGCCTCCGGGGTGCCGCCGCGGCCGTGCCAGAAGGGGGTGTCCACGATGCCGGGGGCGACAACGGTGACGCCGACTCCGTCCTGGCCGACCAGGAGGCGGGTGTTCTCGGCGAGGGCGTGGGCGGCCCACTTGGTGACGGAGTAGAGGTTGCCGGGGGTGTGGCGGACGCCGGCGACCGAGCCGATGATCACGATCCGGCCCTTGGAGGTCCTCAGGTGGGGCAGGGTCTCCTGGATCAGCAGGACGGGGCCCAGGACGTTGGTGAGGATCATGGCGCGCATGTCCTCGGGGGCGTGGGTCTCCAGGTTGCCGGGCAGGGAGAAACCGGCGTTGGCGATGACGTTGTCCAGCCGGCCCCAGGTGTCCAGCACGTGGCGGACGGCGGCGGCGACGTCATCCGCTTCGCCGGCGTCGCCGGTGATCGTCAGCAGCCGCTCGCCCGCCCCCGCGGTGGTGGCGAAGGCGGCCAGCTTCCCCGCGTCGCGTCCGGTGACGGCCACGCGGTGGCCCTGCTTGAGCAGTGCGCGGGCGGTGGCGGCGCCGATTCCGGTCGAGCCACCGGTGATCAGCGTGACGGGTTCCATGGGACGGCCTCCTCGGCGACGGGTCATCGGGGCGAAGCGCCTGCACTATACCCAGCGATCTTGGACGCTCGCTCCCGACTTTCTCCGACGGCTCCGCTCCTGACCATGGATCAGGAGGCATGCATGCAGCGGCGCGATCTGCCCGAACGCCACGGACCGTGGAAGACGGTGCATGAGCGGCATCGCCGCTGGTCGGCGGACGGCACCTGGGAGTTGCTCCGCCACGTCCACCCGGTCACCCCAGACCCTCTTCCTGGATCTTGCCGGGCACACGACGCCGGCCCTGCACGACGACGGCCTCCGGGAACCCCCGGTCCGCCGGTTCGCCGTGCAGGGCCGGGCCTCAGCCCGCGGCCTTGGCGATGAGCCCGGCGATCCGGGCCTCGGCCTCGGGGGTCAGTTCGGTCAGGGCGTAGGCGGTGGGCCACATGGCGCCCTCGTCGAGGGTGGCGAGGTCGCTGAAGCCGAGGGTGGCGTAGCGGGTCTTGAACTTCTGGGCGCTCTGGAAGAAGCAGACGACCTTGCCGTTCCTGGCGTACGCCGGCATGCCGTACCAGAGCTTCGGGGCGAGGTCCGGGGCGGCGGTGCCGACGATCCGGTGGATCTGCTCGGCGAGGACGCGGTCCGCCTCCGGCATCTCGGCGATCTTCGCGAGGACGTCCTGCTCCGCGTCGGCCTTGGCGGTGCGGGGACTGCGGCGCGCGGACGCCTTGAGCTCCTTGGCATGGTCCTTCATCGCCTGGCGCTCTTCGGGCGTGAACCCGTCGAACGTGCTCTCGGCGTCGCTGCTGCCGGGGGCGGACTTCTTGGTGTTCGGCATGGGAGGTTTCCTCTCGTGGAGCAGGCTGACGGTTGATCAAGGTCCGTGCTGTGCCGGACGGTCAGGCGAGCCAACGGCCGTCGCGCATCAGGGTACGGCCGGACAGTTCGTCCGCCTCCCGCCAGGCCTGGATGCGGTGCGGGCTGATGCGGAACCAGCGGTACGGCGTGGTGAGGGTGCGCGGGTCGAAGCCGGTGCGTGCGGCGAACCGGTCGCCCTGTTCCGGCGGCAGTGCGTCGATCTCGAGGACGTCGACGTCGCCGTCGATCATGGTCACGTCGCGGGTGGGGCCGAGGCCGAGCCGGGCCGTGCGGGTGGCGGCCAGGTTCCTGCCGGTCGGGCTGTCGGCCGGGGTGGCCACGAGCAGCGCCTCGCCGTCCCAGTCGAAGGAGAGCGGCACCAGGTACGGGCCGCCGTCGGCGGAGGCGCTGGCGACCCAGACGTCGACGTCGTGGGTGAGCCGGTGCTCGGTGTCCCGTCGGCGCCGGTCGCGCGGCCTGGGCGCGGCCGCGGCGGGTTCCCCGCCCGTGGCGGCGGACTGCTGACGGAGCTCCTCCGTACCGGTCATGCTCAACTCCTCGGGTCGCGGCCCGCGATCGCCCGGCTCCTTCCGCCGGACCCGCTCGCCGTGGTCACAGCCTCTCCCGAGCGGGGCACCCACCGCCTCCGTGCCGACCACGGAGAACGCCACGGAGAGCAGCGCGGAGACCGGTACGGAGAGCACGCACCACGGACGAACGACGGAGGCCCCGGCGTGGCGTGACCGGCCGGGCCGTTGCTTCAAATACCGGTGAGGGGCGGGCAGCCCGGCTCCGACGATGACCGCCATGACCCGGGACGGCTTGATCCGGCTGGGCGACGGGGACGTGTGGACGACGGACGGCGGGGTGACGGGCCGCCCCTGGTGCTGCTGCACCCCGGTATGGGCGACCGTCGGATCCGGGACGGGCTGCTGCCCGAACTCACGGCGCGCCACCGGGTCATCCGCTACGACGTGCGCGGCTACGGGCGCTCGCCGCAGCCGACCACCACCTGCTCGATGCCGGCCGACCTGCACGCGGTGCTGGAGCACTTCGGCTCGACCGGGTCCACCCGGTCGGCTGCAGCACGGGCGGCGGGACGGCACCCGGTTCGCGCTCCAGCGGCCCGGGCGGGTGGCGTCGCTGGTGCTGGTGTGCCCGGGGTGCCCGGCTTCCCGCGGCCGGCCGAACCGGAGCTGGACGCCGAGTGCGACCGGCTGGTGGCGGCCGGCGACCTGGACGGGCTGACCGCCCACGGCCTGCGCGAGTGGGCGGCGGCCGGTGCGGACGCGGCGGCGGTCGCCCGGGTGCGTTACGGGAGGGCGCCGATGGCGAGGCCGATGGCGTTGAGTTCCTGCCGCAGGAAGCCGGGGCCGCTGGCGCCGGAGGGTGCGAAGGTCTTCAGCTCGACCTCGATCAGGTGGCCGTTGCCCTGCGGCTGGACGTTCTCGACGCCGGCCCGGAAGTAGACGGTGTGCGGGCCGGCCGGCTGGATGTCCAGCTCGATGTCCCGGCCGGGCCAGTCGACGGCGGGGTCCGCGTTCTCCTCGCGGGCCAGTTCGGTGAGGCAGCTCCGCGCGATCCCGGGCAGGACGGCGCGGGCCAGCTGGGACACGTCGGCGAAGGTCCTGGCCTGCTGCCAGACGGTGTTGATCGGCCGGGCGGTGGCGCGGAAGTCGAAGAAGGTCAGGGTGTGCCGGGTGCAGACGTGGTGGACGGCGTCCTCGGAGACCGACACGACCAGGTCGATCGTGGTGCCGTTGAAGGTGAGTCGGTGCCGCCCGGTGCCGACCCGGGTGTTGGAGCCCTTGTACCGGACGATGGCCGGCACGTTGGCCCGGGCGGCGGCGAACAGTTGCTGCCCGGTCTGAGCGCCGCAGTAGTCGGTCAGGCCCTTGCGCAGCCGCTGGCCGGTGACGGTGTCGTGGAGCCACTGCTCCGGCAGCGGCGGGTAGAGCAGCTTGCCCGCGCGGGCCGTGCCGTAGGCGTCCTCGGCGGCCGCGTGGGCCTCGGTGAGGAGGGCCGTCAGCCGCTTCCACAGGGCGGTGTCGAAGTCGCCCTGCCCGTTGCGGGCGCCGCTCGCGGTGTCCCAGGCGTCCTCCAGGGCCTTCAGGTGGGTGGAGACGGCGTCCATCCGCCGCAGCCCGTTCCCGCCCGGGGCCGGTTCGGTGTCGG
Organism: Kitasatospora sp. NPDC085895; assembly: GCF_040702125.1. NCBI lineage: Bacteria > Bacillati > Actinomycetota > Actinomycetes > Kitasatosporales > Streptomycetaceae > Kitasatospora > Kitasatospora sp. NPDC085895. The sequence continues at coordinate 88,015 of NZ_JBFBJY010000015.1, forward strand.
CGTCGAAGGCCTGCCCGGGGTCGGTCGCCGGGCTCTTCGGGCCCAGCGACACCATGATCGGCAGGTTCCAGAGCAGCCGGTGCGGGCTGGTCTTCGGCTCCGCCTGCATCACGGCCTCGACGACCGGCTGGCCGGCCAGCTGCCAGCACAGCGCCCAGAAGTTCCGGACGGCGGCCTTCAGCCCCTGGTCGCCGGCGTTGTAGAGGCCCGCGATCTGCTCGGCGATCGAACTGAGCTTCTCCTTGGAGATCTTGTGGTGCAGCGCTCCTCCCTGCCACTCGGCGGGGAACGCGTACGCCGCCTTGCCCTTGGTGATCGGGGTGACCGCCCAGTCGGCCTTGCCGGGCACCTTCCGGCCGGTGTTGGGGGCGTTGACCGGGGTGGACGGGACAGCAGTCGTCATGTGCTCCTCTTTCGCCGCGTGCCGCACTGCCGGACTCGCAGGTGACGATCCGTCAGATACCCAGGGTGACGGCTGCAGATGCACGGCGACTGAACGCGCACGACAGGGTGCCTCCCGGCCGGCGGCTGGGGGAACCGGGCCGGCGGCCGCGGCGGGCGGTCGGCGACACCTCGCGGTGCCGTCGGCCGCCCGCCGCGGGGGTCAGGGTGTCGTCAGCTGGTGCCGCCGTTGACGACAGGGCTCTGGATGGCGCCGACGGTGAGCTTGCGGCGGTTCAGGATCTCGTCGTAGGTGCCGTCGGCGACGAGCCGTCGCATGGCCTTGGCGAGGACGTCGCGCAGCTGCTGGTCGCTCTTGCGCAGGGCGATGCCGTACGGCTTGGGCTGGAGCTGGGGGCCGGCGATGTCGAAGGCCTTGCCGCCGGCCGCGGTCTGCGAGTTGTAGAGCGCCTTGGGGTAGTCGGTGACGTAGGCGTCGACGCGGCCGCTGCGGAGCTCCTCCATGGCCCCGGCGTCGTCCGTGGTCTCCTCGACCTTCAGCGGCTTGCCCTGGCCGTCGCAGACCGCCTTCTGGCGGACGGCGAGGTCGTTGTGGGTGGTGCCCTTCTTGACGGCGACGCCGTGCCCGCACAGGTCGTCGATCTTGGCGATCTTCGCCGGGTTGCCCTTGCCGACCATGATGCCGATGCCGGCCATGTAGTAGTCGACGAAGTCGACGCCGTCGTTGACCTGCTTGCCGGTCTTGTCCAGTCCCTGGCGGCGGTTGAGGTTGTCGGTGATGCCGGACATCGCGACGTCGTACTTCTTGTCCAGCAGCCCCGGCAGCACGTTGCTGAACGGGCCGGCGTCCTGGAACTCGACCTTGACGCCGAGGACCTTGGCCATCGCGGCGCCGAGGTCGGGGTCGAGGCCGTCCGGCTGGCCCTCCGTGCCGCGGAAGATCACCGGTGCGGCGGTGAGCGAGGCGCCCACCCGGATCACCCCGGCCTTCTTGACGGCCTCGGGGAGCTGGTCGTGGAGGTCGGCCTCGCTCTTGCCGGAGCCGGTTGCGCTGCAGGCGCTCAGCAGCAGGGCGGAGGAGAGGACGGCGGTGACGGCGGTGCGGCCGCGCCCGGGCAGAGAAGTCATCGTATTCCCAAGTCGTTTCAGAGCGCGGCAAGTTCGGGACACGACGACACAAGGCAGTCCGAGGGCTCTCACAGGCCCCGCTCCGGTGAGATGAGTCGCCTCCGGCCGCCGAGGCCGCCCGGGCATGCCGGGGCGACCTCCGGAGGGACGCTGTACCCGGCCGATGATAGTTCGCAGGGCCGTGGACGCGGCACGGGGGGTCCCGCTCAGCGGACACCGGTGCTGCGGTTTGCGGTTCCGTCCGGCCGCCCGCTTGAATGAATGAACAGGCATTTATTAATGGGAGGAGCGGACATGGCCGGGCGTCCCCGCGGAATCGACGACGTGGTGATCCTGCGCGCGACCGCGGAGGTGATCGGTCGGGTCGGCCCGGCCGGGCTCACCCTGGCCGCGGTCGCACGGGAGGTCGGACTCGTGCCCGGCACCCTCGTCCAGCGCTTCGGCTCCAAGCGCGGCCTGCTGGTCGCGCTCGCCGAGCAGTCCGTCAAGGACGCCGACGCGACGGCCGCCCGGGCGCGCGCGGAGCACGGCACGGCCCTCGACGCCCTCGCCGCGCTGGTCACCGAGTGGCTGGCGCCCATGGCCATCCCCGAGCGCTTCGCCAACCACCTGGCCTTCCTCTGCCTGGACCTCACCGACCCGCAGCTCCACCGGCACGCCCTGGCCGCCCACCTCGCCCAGCGCCGGGCGGTCGAGCGGCTGCTCGCGTCCGCCGCAACCGCCGGCGAACTGCGGGCGGGTACGGACACCGCCGCCCTCGCGGGCTCCGTGCAGGCGGTCACCACCGGCGCCGGCCTGACCTGGGCGTTGGAGCGCAGCGGGACCCTCGCCGAGCGGGTCGAGTACGAGCTCCGGGCCCTGCTCGCCCCCTACGCGACGGCTCCGCACACGACGGCTCCGCACACGACGGCTCCGCACACGACGGCTCCGCACCCCGACACACCCCGGCACCCCGAGGCTCCCCGCCACCCCGACCGCCCCCGCACCCCGGAGGAAGCATGACGATCGAGATCCGGCCGCTGGCCGGCACGGTGGCCCTGGTCGCCGGCGGCACCCGCGGCGGCGGCCGCGGCATCGCCGTCGAACTCGGCGCCGCCGGTGCCACGGTGTACGTCACCGGCCGCAGCAGCACGGCCGGCCGCTCCGACCTGGACCGCCCCGAGACCATCGAGGAGACCGCGGCGCGGGTCACCGCCGCCGGCGGCCTCGGCATCCCCGTGCGCACCGACCACAGCAGCCCGCAGGAGGTCCGCGCCCTGGTCGACCGGATCGCGGCCGAGCAGGACGGCCGGCTCGACCTCCTGGTCAACTCCGTGTGGGGCGGCGACGCCCTCACCGACTGGGAGCACCCGCTCTGGGAGCAGGACCTGGACACCGGACTGCGTCTGCTGCGCCGGGCGGTGGAGACCCACGTGATCACCAGCCGCCACGCACTGCCGCTGATGGTCGCCCGCGGCAGCGGCCTGGTCGTCGAGGTGACCGACGGCAACACCGCCCGCTACCGCGGCAGCTTCTTCTACGATCTCGCCAAGTCCACGGTGATCCGGCTCGCTGTTGCGCAGGCCGCCGAGCTGAAGCCGCACGGCGTCGCGGCGGTCGCGATCACTCCGGGCTTCCTGCGCTCGGAGGCCATGCTCGACCACTTCGGCGTCACCGAGGCGAACTGGCGCGACGGCGTGGCGAAGGACCCGGACTTCGCCCACTCCGAGACCCCCGCCTACCTCGGCCGCGCGGTGGCCGCCCTCGCCGCCGACCCCGCCGTCATGGCCAAGAGCGGCCGCGCGCTGGCCACCTGGGGCCTGTACCGGGAGTACGGGTTCACCGACGCCGACGGCACGCAGCCGGACTTCGCCGCCCACTGGGCCGAGAGCCTGGAGGGGCAGTACGGCCCGCTCGGCGACCCGCTGTAGCCGCCCGGCCCTCAGGCGTCCAGCAGCACCCCGGGGTTGAGGACGCCGTGCGGGTCGAGCGCGTGCTTGGCGGCGCGCAGCGCGAGGGCGAAGGGCTCCGGGCGCTGCCGGTCGTAGGACCGGCGGTGGTCGCGGCCGACGGCGTGGTGGTGGGTGATCGTGGCGCGGTGGCGGCGCAGCACGTCCTCGGCCACGGCCTTGAGCTCGTCCCAGACGGCGTCCTCGTCCCCGTCCCGGCCGCCCGCGATCACGGTGAAGTAGGGGGCGGCGCCGTCGGGGTAGACGTGGGTGAGGCGGCAGTTGACGAGCGCGGGGTGGCCGGTGGCCTTTTGCGCCGCCGCGCCGACCTCGCTGCGGACGTCGTCGATCAGGGCCGGGATCCGGTCCCAGGTGGCGGCCGTCTCGAAGGTCTCGACGACCGCCCCCATGCGGGCGAGTCCGTCCCGCAGGTACGGCATCCGCAGGAAGGCGCTGCGCCAGGCACCGACCGCGGCGTCCGGCGGCGCGCCGTCGCCGCCGGTCGGGTCCGCGGTGCCGCCGTGGGCGAGGGCCAGGTCGACGGCCAGGGCGAGCCGGTCCCCGACGGGGGCGGTGGCCGACTCGAAGCCGAGCACCAGGACGGCCGAGCCGTCGCGGGAGGCGCCGGAGAGCGTGGCCTCGCCGGCGTCCAGCAACCGGCAGTTGGCGGGCAGCAGGTCGGACTGGGCGACGGCGCGCACCGCGTCCAGGGCGTCCTGGAAGCGGGCGAAGGAGACCGCCGCCGAAGCCTTGTGGTGCGGGCGCTCCTGCAGTCGCATCCAGGCCTGCGTGATGATGCCGAGGGAGCCCTCCGAACCGAGGAGGAGCCGGTCGGGTGAGGGGCCTGCGCCGGAGGAGGGCAGCCGCCAGGAGGTGCCGGTGCCGGCGGGGGTGACCACCCGCAGGGACTGGGCGAAGTCGTCGATCCGGGTGCGGCCGGTGGCGTAGTGGCCGCCGGCCCGGGTGGCGAGCCAGCCGCCGAGGGTCGAGAACTCGAAACTCTGCGGGAAGTGGCGCAGCGTCAGCCCGTGCGGCCGCAGCCGGTCCTCCAGGGCCGGACCGAGGATGCCGGCCTGGACGAGGGCCGAGCGGCCGGTGGTGTCGACCTCCAGTACGGCGTCCATGGCGGTGAGGTCGAGGGAGAGCACGGCGCGGTGGGCGTCCCCGCGGTACTCCACGCCGCCGACGACCGAGGAGCCGCCGCCGTAGGGGACGACGGCCGCGCCCTGCTCGCCGGCCCACTCCAGCAGGTCGGCGACGTCCCGGTCGGAGCGCGGGTGGGCGACCAGGTCGGGGATCCGGCCCGGGCGGCCGCGCAGTGCGCGGGCCACGTCGCGGAAGGCCTTGCCCATGGCGTGCGAGGCCCGCGCGGCCGGGTCGGCGGTGACCAGCGGGGCGAGGGCGGCCGGCGGGGTGGCGGCCGGCGGGCCGATCCGCAGGTCGGCGATCCGCGGGAGGGCGAGCGGGCGGGCCAGGGTGCCGGGGACGAGGGCGCCCATCGCGACGCACTCGGCGTCGTCCGGGTGGGCGTCGGCCCAACCCCAGCCCCACCAGGAGCGGGTGCGGTGCGTGCGGGGTGCGGCGGCCTCGGCCATGGGGCTCCCTCGGGCGGCGGTGGCAGGAACTTACCAATCGGTAAATTACCGTAGGGTAAGATCCAGGGCATGGCAATCCCCCCTTCCCGGGCCGGCACCAAGGGCGTCCCGCGGGCCGACCGCGAACGGCAGATCCTCGCGGCCGCCACCGAGGAGTTCGGCCGCCGCGGCTACGAGGCCACCTCGCTCGCGGCCGTCGCCGCACGCGTCGGCGTCACCAAGACCCTGCTGCACCAGTACTTCGGTCCCAAGCAGGACCTCTACCTCGCCTGCCTCGCCCCGGTCGGCGACCGGCTGCTGGAGGCCGTCCGCACCGCCATGGACGCGGACGGCGACGACCGGCCGCCGACGCCCCTGCGGGTGCTGCACAACCTCTTCACCGCACTGGAGGGGCAGCGCGAGGCCTGGTTCGTCCTCTACGACGGTTCGCTGCCGCCCGACAGCGAACCCGCCCGCCTCGCCGCCCGCTACCGGGCCGCCGTCGACGACCTCGCCGCGGCCGGCACCCTCGACCTCCTCCACCGCACCGGCCCCGCCGACGACCCCGGGGCGGACCGGACCGGACCGGACCCGCTCGACGCGGACGCCCTCGCCCACGCCTGGCGCGGCCTGGCCACCGCCCTGGTCCGCTGGTGGATCAAGCACCCCGAGGAGTCCGCGGACGCGATGGCGCAGCGCTGCGCACGCCTCTTCGCCGCCGCCCGCACCGCCCTCGGACCGGCCGCGCCCTGACCCGACGCCGCGAGCCGCCCGGACGGGTGCGGCCCGCGGGCGTGTCCTCGGAGCTCACGGGTGCACCACGGGGACGTGCCCCCAGCGCCCCTGGAGTGACCGGCCGAGCGCCTTCGAAGACATGCGCCCGGCCCCGGCAGCGTGGGTCCGCTGTCGGGGCCGGGCGCCGGGTGCCGCCGTTACGCAGGGGTCTCGGCGGTGTGCAGGGCGCTCACCTCCGCCGCCGTCAGGGCCCGGTCGTAGGCGTGCACCTGGTCGACCGAACCGTTCCAGAAGTCGGTGTTCTGGCCGTCGTACTTGGCGCGGCCGATCGCGAGCGGGCCGGTGCTGACGTCGGCCGGGCCGGAGGGCACGGACGCGGCGAGCACGCCGTCGACGTACAGCTGGATGGTGTTGCCCGCCCCGTCGTGCACGCCGACCAGGTGGTACCAGCGGCCGGGCTGCGGGGTGATCGGCAGCCGGGCGCGGTTGCCGCCGGGCAGGCTGAAGGCGAACGCCCCCTGGCCGTACTGCAGGTAGAAGGGGTTCTCGACGCGCCGGCCGTCCTGGCTGAGGGCGGAGGCGTAGTCGCCGGGCAGGGCGTCCAGGGTCACCCAGGCCGACACCGAGTAGCTCTTGGTGGTGTCGAGCACCGGGCCGGCGGTCTGCGCGTACTGACCCCGGCCGTTGACCTTCAGGGCGCTGCCGCTGACGCCCGGCGCCCAGGAGGCGCCGTTCAGCGTGAGGTCGGCGTGGTTGGGGCCCCGGTCGGCGGCGGTGGTGCCGGTGCCCTCGTCGAGCGCCCAGGAACCGCCGCCGTGCAGCTCGGAGCGGGCGCCGGCGGCGGCACCGGCTGCGATGACCTTGAGGTTGACCGCGCGGACCTGGGCGGCGTCGACCTTGATCTGCCGACGGTCGTACGTCCAGAGGCCGTTGAGCTCGTTCTCCACGTCGGTGACCTGGGTGTAGACCGAGCCGGAGAGCTCGGCGCCGGCCGCCGCCAGGTAGAAGGTCCCGGTGTTCTGGACGTACTTCTGGGTGAGCGCCGCCTTGTCCACCACGCCGCTGTAGATCACGGTCGGGGCGCCGGGCCACATGTGGCCGGGGGAGCGGAGGGTGAAGCCGCCGTGCTCGCCGTCCATGGCGGCCCGGGTGGCGTCCGGGAAGGCCGGGTCGGTGTTGCCGTAGTCGTGGTGGTCGATGACGTCGCCCTTGCCGGAGTCACCCTTGGAGGCACAGCAGTTGACCCCGCTGTGGGCGTTGACCAGGCGGGACGGGTCGGCCGCCTTGACCGCCTCGGTGAGCTTGCCGGTCTCCGTCCGGTCCCACTCGCCCCAGCCCTCGTTGAAGACGATCCAGCCGATCACCGACGGGGAGTTGTGCAGCAGCTTCATCTCCGCCGCGCCCTCGTCCTCGAACTCCTGCCGGCCGGCGGCGGTGCTGTAGTCGCCGGAGACGAAGTCCTGCCAGACCAGCAGGCCCAGCTTGTCCGCCTGGTAGTACCAGCGCGGCGACTCGACCTTGATGTGCTTGCGGACGGCGTTGAAGCCGAGGTCCTTCTGCGTCTTCAGGTCGAAGGCGATCGCGGCGTCGCTCGGCGCCGTGTAGAGGCCGTCCGGCCAGAAGCCCTGGTCGAGCTGGGCGAGCGAGAAGATCGGCTTCCCGTTGAGGACGATCTTCCGGTACCCGCCGACGTCGGCCAGCGCGATCTTCCGCATGCCGAAGTAGCTCTTGACGGTGTCGGTCGAACCGCCGCCGGTCAGGGTGACCTTCAGGTCGTAGAGGTACGGGTCGTCGGGCGTCCACAGGCGCTGGTTGCTCACCGGCAGGTGCAGCAGGGTGTTGGCGGGACCGCTGATCGAGCCGACGGTGTTGCCCTCGGCGTCCTTGGCGACCGCCTTGACCAGCGTTCCGGCGGGCGCGCCGGGGGAGTCGACGGTCAGCGCGAGGGTGCCGGAGTCGATGTCCGGGGTGGCGGTCAGGCTCTCCACCGAGGTGGCGGCGACCGGCTCCATCCAGACGGTCTGCCAGATGCCCGAGGACTGGGTGTAGACGATGCCGCCGGGGGTGTTGGACTGCTTGCCGATCGGCTGGTCCGCCCCGGCGGTGTCGGTGACGGCGACGACGATCTCCTGCGGGCCGGTGCCCTTGACCGCGTCGGTGATGTCGGCGCTGAACCCGGTGTACCCGCCGGTGTGCTCGGCCACCTTCGTGCCGTTGACCCAGACCGTCGCCCGGTGGTCGACCGCGCCGAAGTTCAGCTTCAGCCGGTTGTCCTTGCCGATCTTCCAGCCCTTGGGCACGGTGACGGTGCGCCGGTAGAACATGTGGTCCTCGTGCCGCTCCACGCCGGACAGCAGGGACTCGACCGGGTACGGCACGATGATCCTCTCGGCGAGGTCCTTGCCGAAGACCGGCTGCTCGCCGGCGCCCGCGGCGGTGAACTGCCAGGGGCCGTTGAGGTTCAGCCAGTCGTCGCGGACCAGCTGCGGGCGCGGGTACTCGGGCAGCGGGTGCTTCGGGTCGACCTTGTCGCCGAACGGGGTGGTGAGGCGGTGGGTGGAGGCGTTGGCCGAGGTCCGGGCGATCTGCGGCACGGCCTCGCCGCCGGAGGTGAGGGTACCCGCGCCGTCGTAGCGGAAGCGGACCTGCTGGCCCTTCTGCACCGGCTCGGCGAGCCTGACGATCAGCGACCGCTCGTCGTCGGCGGCGACCGCGACGGACTTCACCGGCATCGGCGTGGTGTCCGCCTCGATCCGCAGGTGCTCGGCGAGGCCCGCCGTGCCGCCGACCTTGCCCTTGAAGGTGGCCTGCAGGCGCAGGCCGTCCCCGGCGACGTTCAGCGCGACCGGGTAGACGCTGAAGCCGTCCGGTGGGGTGAAGGCCGACTCGGGCACCAGCTGCTTCGGCAGACCCGGGCCCGACCAGCGCAGGAACATGTTGGCGCCGCCGACGTCCTGGAACATCTCCAGCCGGAAGTCGTGCCGCTCACCGGCGTCGAGGTGCAGGACGGCGCTGGTCTGCTCGCGGTCCCAGTCCGGCACCCAGTGGTCGATGACCGGCGCACCGTCGACGAACAGCCGGAAGCCGTTGTCGCCGATCGCGTAGAAGGTGTAGTCGCCGGTCGTCGGGGCCTCGATCCGGCCGGTCCACCGGGCCGTGGTGTTCTCCTGGCGTCCCGTCATCTCCTGGAAGGCGCCGGTCAGCCCGGGAAGGTCGATGCTCGGGTCGAGCGAGACGCCGCCGAGCTCCGCGAAGTCGCGGGCGCCCGGGGCCGACATCCGGTAGTACTCGCCCTTCAGTCCGTGCACCTGGGCGTCGGGGTCGCCGGCGGCGAAGGCGGTCGCCCGGTCGGCCGACTCGGCCGCGGACGCGGCGGGGACGAGGCCGGCCACGGGCAGCGAGAGCGTCGCTGCCAACAGCAGCGACCACCTCCCGCGCCACGGTCGGCGGGCTGGGTGTCGTCGTCTCATGCGGATGCTCCTCACAGGGGTGGGCCGCCACCCCGCCGGGCTGCCGTCCCGGCGGGGGGCGGGTGGAGTGATGGCGTGCGGCCGGCACCGCCCGGGCCGGGATCGGCCGGGTCGGCGCGGCGGAGATCGGACGGAACGGGCTCGGGACGGAACGGGCTCGGGACGGAACGGGCTCGGGACGGAGGCCGGTGTCGGCGTTGCCGCCGGCGCGGCCGGGCCGCCTGCCGTGACGCGACGGCCGGCCGCAGCACCCACGACCGCGAGGGGCGGCACGGCGTGCAGAGGGGATGGGTGGAGTTCCGTTCCAACGTTGGAAAATCGGGGCAGCCAGAATGACAGCACGGCCCCGGGGTCGTGTCCACCCCTTCGGAGCGATGCGTTGCGGGAAACTCCTCCGTGTGCTCACTTCATCCGATGTCGGGCAGCGTCGTGCGGAGGTGACGAAGCGTCGAGGTTCGGGAGCGTCAGTCGCGGGTGACCGACGACGGCCTCGTGCGACGGTCGGTCAGGGGGCGGCCGGGGCCGTCGGACGGCGCGTCGGGCGGGTGTCGGGCGGCGCGCAGGGGCGGGCGGCCGGGTCTGCGAGGGGCAATGGCGGTATGGCCGGAATATTCGACGGGAATGCCCTTGCCCGGCGGATCGCACCACCTGTATAACGTTGTAAACGCCGCCGTTGACATTCCCTCGCCCCTTCTTCCAGCCGTCGTGCGGCGAATCCCGCGGCCGGCCGCGGGCCTGTGCTCAGCGCGGCCGGAGCCCGTCGAAGACCACCTCGTAGATCCGCTCCCGGGCGGCCCGGTCGTCCCGCAACTGCTCCATGGTCGTGCCGGTGCCCACCAGCAGGGCGAGCAGCTCCGGCAGGCCCAGGTCGGTGCGGACGGCCCCGGCCCGCTGCGCCCCGGCCAGCAGTCCGGCCAGTCGGTCCCGGATCGCCGCGGTCGACTCCTGCAGCGAGGCGTGCACGTCCACTCCGGCCGCGGCGAGCGCCTGCGTGAACTCGTTCTTGCCCGCGGACCGGTCGACCACCAGCCGGAAGCAGTCGAAGAAGGCCCCGGCCGGATCGGCGCCCGCCGCCAGCTCGGCGGTGTCTGCCGCGATCGCCTCCAGCCGGCGCACCATCACCGCAGCGAGCAGGGCCTCCTTGGTCGGGAAGTGCCGGAACAGGGTGCCCACCCCGACCCCTGCGGCGCGGGCGATCTCCTCGGTCGGCACGTCGACGCCCCGGGTGGTGAACACCTCCGTGGCCGCGTCCAGCAGCCTCGCCCGGTTGCGGGCCGCATCGGCCCGCAGTGGCCGTTCCTGACTGCCACTCATCCCGCTCGTCTCCCTTCCGCGCACGGCGGATCCACCCCCTGGACAACCGGAGTGTCCAGTCCGTATCGTTCGAAGCGGAGTCGCCAGTCCGATTGTACCGACGCTTCCCACGGGGGTTGATCATGTCCGAAACCAGGACGCCGCGCGAGGTCTTCCACGCGCTGCTCGACGGCATCACCGCCGGACGGTTCTCCGAACTCGCCGAGCTCTACGCCGAGGACGCGGTCGTGGAGACCGTCTTCGAGCCGGTCGGACCGCGCCGGTTCGAGGGGCGGGCCGTCCTCGGGGCACGGTTCGCCGAGGTCGCCGCGCACTCGCCGCTGGAGCTGACGGCGGAGAACGTGGTCGTCCGCGAGACCGACGACCCGGAGGTGGTGGTCGCCGAGTTCGACTACCGGGTCCACCACCGCACCGCGGGGAAGGACTTCGAGGTGTCCAACATCCAGGTGCTGAGGGTCCGCGACGGCCTGATCGTCCACAGCCGGGACTTCCACGACCACCTCGCCCTCGCCGCGGCCGGCGGGCACCTGCCGCAGCTGGTGGCGGCGATGGAAGGCCGGTGGGCCCCGGAGGGCCCGGTGGCCGCCGGGTCGCACGGCCCGCGGGCGCGCGGCGCGGAACCGGGCCCGGTCAGTCCGCGGTGACGCGGACGTTGGCGAGGACGGTGGCGTCGTCGGCGGCGAGGGCGACGACGCGGCCGCTGCGGTGCCAGTAGGTGGCGGAGGCGCCGTGGCGGCGGACGCCGACCGGGGTGGGCCGACCGTCGGGGCCGGGGGGTGCGGCGGGGACGTGGAGGGTCAGGAGCGGGCTGTCGGTGGGGCGGCGGGCGGCGTGGACGGTGAGGCCGGCGCTGCCCGGGCCGGGTGCGGGAACGGTGAGCGCCCAGTCGTCGCCGTCGGTGTGCGGGGGCGCGACGGCGAGGCCGTCGACGGTCAGCGGGCCCGGGGTGGGGACACCGAACCAGCGCAGGGTGGTCCGGCCCGTCCCGGGGTCGGCGGTGGTGAGCAGCCGGCCACCGCCGGCGAGCGCGGCGAGGCCCACGAAGGCGTCGGCCGGCCGGAGTTCGTCGTCGGTGAGGGCGACCCGGGCGGTCAGCCGCCAGCCGGGCAGCTCCCAGGTCCAGCACTCGGTGAGGCCGGCGCCGAAGCGGGGCCGGGTCAGCACGACGGCCGAGCAGCGGTCCGCGGTGCGGGACGGCGGGCCGGCCGGGCGCTGGTCGCCCTGGGCGTTGCCGCCGCCGAGTTCGCGCCAGACGACGGTGGGCCGGTCCGCCGCGGTGTCGAGCACGACGAGGCCCCGGCCGTCGACGCCGATCAGCTGCCGGCCGTCGTAGCTGCCGAGCGTGGCGGTGGAGTGCAGGGTGGTCCAGGGCCGTAGCCGCCGGGTGGCGAGGTCGAGCCGGGAGACCTCGGTGACCGGGCCGTGGTCGGCGACCACCAGGGCGTTTCCGCCGTGGTCGGCGAGGACCAGGCGGTCGGCGGGGGTGTCCCAGCGCGCCTTGGTCCGCCCGTCGGGCGTGAGCAGCCGCACGCCCGCCTGGCCGCAGGCGACCAGAAGGGCGCCGGAGTCCAGGTAGGTCGCGTCGAGCACCGGGAGGGTGCCGGGGCGGTCGGCGGCGGTGAGCTCCAGTGGCCGTCCACCGGTCCGGCCGGGCCGGACGGGACGGGGCAGGTCCGCGGCGGCGAGCGGGTCGGCGCGGGCGAGCAGCCGGTCGAAGCGCGCGCGGTCGGTGCCCTGTCCGGCGGGTGCGCCGAAGCCGCCGTCGCGCACGGCGGCACGGGCGGCGGCGGTGGTCAGTTCGCGGTCCACCACCGGGTCGGCGGCCGGGAGTTCGGACAGGGCGGTGAGCAGGGCGGCCCGCCTGCCGGTACCGGCCCGCTCCTCGCCGTCGATCACGGCGCGGGCGAGCCGCACGGTCGCGCCGGGCGCGCCGAGGGCGAGCAGGTGGGCGAGTGCCCGGCCCTGGGCGGGGCCGCCGAGGGCCATCGCGTCGCGCAGGTCGGCGACCACGGAGGTGCGCAGCTCCGCCTCGGGCCAGACCGCCTCGACGGCCCCGATCCGGTCCCCGGCGCTGCGACGGTGCTCCGCCCAGGCGAGCCGCAGGCCGCGGGCCGCCGCCGGGTCGGTGGCGGTGAGCCGTTCGACGGCGAGCGCGAAGGCGCCGTGCCGGTGGGCGGCCCGGACGGCGCGGTCGCGCTCGCCGGCCCGCCACCACAGACGGACCACCAGGTCGGGGTCGAGTTCGCGGCCCTCGGCCAGTTCGGCGGCCTGGGCCGTGCGGCCGTGCCGGTCGAGCAGGGCGACCGCCTCGCCGGGACGGTGCAGCAGGTCGGCGAGGACGAACGCGGCCTCGTCGATGCGGCCTTCGCGTTCCAGGGCCTCGGCGGCCGCGCGGTAGAGGTCGGTGAGGTACTGCTGCACGTCGGGGCCGGAGAGCGCCGACGTGCCTCCCGCGACGGCGACGCCCGGGGTGGCGCGCAGTGCGCCGGTGTAGCGCGCCGGCAGGCCGAGGGTCAGCCAGTCCTGCCGGTCGCCGCCGCCGGGGGCGCCGAGCCGGATGGCGTCGCGCAGCGCGTCCTCCCAGCGGTTCTCCCGGAACGCCCGGTCGAGGCGCTGCAGGTAGCGGGCGTGGCGGCCGCGGACCAGGCCGGCGGCAGGGCTGCGCAGGGTGAGCCGGGCGAGCAGGCCGCGCAGCAGGGGGCGGCGTGGCCCGCCGCCCGCGGCGCCCCCGGCCGCCCCGCGGATGCGGGTGCCTGCGGAGCCGCCGGCCGCGCCCCCGGCCTGCTGCCGCCGGAGACGGATCGCCAGGGCGAGGAGGACCAGGAGGACGGGGCCGAACAGCGTGTACGGCGAGGTGGTGTCGCCCGAGGCGAGCCCGTTCACCGTCCGGACCAGGATCAGCACGAGGCCGGTCAGCACCACGGCGGCACCGGCGAGGTTCACGAGGAACCGCAGGACGGTCCGGGCGCCGTGCAGCACGGACCGCAGGAGGCGGCCGAGACCGCGCGGCGACAGCAGCCCGGCCGGGGCGGCACCGCGGCGCGGAGCCTTCGGCGACGGCCCGGGGCGGGCGAAGCGCGGCCCGCCGGGCGTCCGCCGCAGACGCAGCCGGGGCAGGGCGATCACCGGCAGACGGTCCAGCAACCGGGGCCGCCCGGACTCGCCGAGCAGCCGGCCGGCGGTCGCCGAGCGGGCGCCGAGCCCGGCGGCGGCGCGCAGGTCGGGGGCGGCCGGGGCCGGCACGGCGTCGACGACGGGTGCGGGGTCGGGTGGGGTGCCGACGGGGCCGAGGCGGTGGACGGTGAGGCCGCCGGGGTCGAGCCAGCCCGCCGGGTCGACGGCGGGCAGGTCGGCGGTCGGGTGCGCGGTGACGCGGCCGCCGGTGGTGAGCAGCAGGTGCCCGGCGGGAGCGCCGGTCCCGTCGGTGCCGACGGCGACCAGCGCCCCGGCGGTGCGGCGCACGGGCAGGCCGGGGGCCAGGTCCGCGCGGACGGTGACCGGTGCGGCCAGGGTGAACAGCCAGCGTCCGTCGGGCAGCCGGTGGAGTTCGGCGCCGTCCTGCCAGTGGGCGAGGACCCGGGCGGCGGCCTCGGCCGGTCCGGTGACGGGGGTGTCGAGGACGAAGCCCTCGGCCTCGACGGCGCCGCGGAAGTCCCCGGGCGCGGGCGGGCGGGTGGCGGAGGTGCGCCGGCCCGGCCGGTCGGGGGTCGGACGGGCCGTGCGGGGCGCCTCTGCGGTGCTCACTGGTCGCTCCCGATGACGTGGTGGATCCGCCCGGTGTCCGCGTCGCCGACCAGGATCCGGTCGGGTCCCTTGGGCACGGCGATCAGGGGCAGGGAGGGGTGGAGGGCGGGGCGGCCACTGCCGCCGGACAGCCGGGCGAGGGTGCGCCGACCGCTCGCACGGGCGTGGCGCAGCACGGCGTCCTTGCGGCCGACGGTGACCAGGGCGGCGCCCTCGGCGCCGTGGACCAGCCCGATCACGTCCGCCTGTTCCCGGAGGACGACGCGCTGACGGACGCCGTCGCGGTCGACGAGGTCCCAGGCGCGGCGGTCCTTGCTCCAGGCGACGGCGCCGGCGCCGTGCAGCAGATGGCGGGCGCGTGCGGCTTCGGACGGCAGCTCGCCCTCGAGCAGGCGGGTGTCACGGGCCCGGTCGTACGGCACGCCCGCGGCCTGACCGCCGACCGGCCCGTCGTCCTCGGCCTCGCCGTCCGTGCCGATCCGCCACCAGCGGCCCGCGACCGGCAGCCGCAGGAACCGGCCGTCGACCAGCAACGGCAGCACCGGCTCGGCCAGCAGCGCGTCCAGGCCGGCGCGGTCGAGCCCGAGGGCGGAGCTGTCGCGGACCACGTACTCGCCGCGCTCGCAGAACCGGCGCCCGCTCACGTACGGGACGAGCCGGCGGCCCCAGGCGCACAGCACGATCAGCCGCCGCCCGTTGCGGCCGGCGGCCACGGCGGGACCGGGCAGGTCGTGACGGCGGGCGCGGACCGCGGCGGCGTGTTGGTCGGAGCCGGGCAGGTGCACGGCGAGCAGGACGTCCGCGTCGCGGCCGCGGGCCAGCAGGGTGCGGGAGTCGGTGGTGAAGACGGGCAGGGCGCCACCCCGGACGCCGGTCGGCAGCACCGCCTGCGCCGGGGCGGCGCGACGGAACCCGGCGCCGCGCAGCGCCCGGACGGCGATGTCGGGGGCGGGCAGCGGCAGCAGCGCGGTGGTGGGGGCGGCCGCGCCGGTGGAGATGCGGACCTCGACGCCGGTGGCGCCGTTCGCGTCCCACCGCACCGGCCGGGCGGTCAGCGCCCGGGTGCCGGCCGGGAGGAGGGCGGCGAGGCGTTCCGAGGTGAGCACCCAGGCGCGGTCGCCGTCCTCCAGGAGCTCGCGGGCGTGCCGGACGTCCTCGGGGGTCGGGTCGCTCCGGCGGCGCGCCTCCAGCCAGGCCGGGAGCAGGTCCTCCAGGTCGCCGCCGAGCCAGGTGCCCGAGAGGTCGCCGAGGATGCCGACCCGCAGACCGGTGCCGCGGGCGGCGGCCCTGCGGTGCAGGACGAGCAGGGCGGCGAGCTGGACGAGGCGGGCGGCGCCGGCCTGCTCCGGGCCGGTGTCGGCCAGCACGACCGTCCGACCGGTCGGCGTGGGGGAGGTGAACTCGGGCGCGAGGTGCAGGAGTTCACCGTCGACGAGGCGGCGGAGGAACTCATCGGGGAACTCGTCGGCGAGCAGCCACTCGGAGGGCAGCAGCCGGTCCGGGTGGCCCGTGCGGGTGAGGCCGCCGTGGCCGTCCGGGGTGCCCTCGGCCCGGGCGGCCGGCTCGTGCCCGGCGACCAGGGCGTCCAGGCGGCGCAGCAACGGGCCCAGGGCGGTGGCGAGTTCGGGGGTGAGGGCGGTGAGCGAGGCCGACCAGGGGGCGAGGGCGGAGGGCAGGGCGCTGGTCATGCGGGACGCCTCCCGGTGGGCTGCTCGGCTGATCCGGGGGCGGGGGCGGGTCCAGGGGCGAGGGCGGTGTCGGGCCCCGGCTCGGTGTCGGATCCCGGCTCGGTGCCGGGCTCGGCCGGGAGGAAGCGGTCCAGCGCCGCGGGGTCCGTGGTGGGCGGCGGCGGGTCGGCGACCAGCGCGTGCCCGGGCAGCAGGACGCACACCTGGCCGCGCCGGGCGCCGAGGGCGGCCGGCCACAGGGCGGGCGCGGGCAGCGGGCGCGCCGTGGTGGGGACGAGCAGTTCGCCGTCGCGCCCGAGGTAGCGGGCACCGTCGGCCCAGGGCAGGTCGTCGGCCGCACCCAGAACGAGCAGGGCGCCCGCGTCCGCGAGCGTGCCGAGCCGCACGCCGGCGAGCAGCCGGGCCCGGGTCGCCGCGGCCAGGGCCGGTACGGCGTCACAGAGGGCGAGCACCGCGGCGGGCGGCAGGGGCGGTTCGCGCCGCTCCCAGCGCAGCGCGAAGACGGGCTCGGCGGCCGAGCCGGGCCTCGGAGGCGCCCCGGGCGTGACCGCACCGCCGGGGCCGGGCAGTCGGGCGGGCACGGACGGCCGGGCGGTGGTCACGTCGGGGAGACCGCCGCGACCAGGTCCGCCCGCACGCCCGCGAGCACGGCAGGCAGGTCGTCCGGATCGAAGCCCGCGTCGATCTCGCGCAGCGCGCCCTCCAGCCGCAGCCGCGAGTCCGCTCCGCCCGGGAGCGCGCCGTGCTCGGCGAGCAGCACCGCGGCGGAGCGCGCGAGCCGCTCGGCCCGGGCGTCGGCACTGCGCGACATCTCCTCGGCGGCGTGCACCAGGCTGTGGTTGGCGGACTTCTCGATCAGGTCGGCGAGGGTGTCACGGGCGAGCGCCTGGGCGTCCGCGGTGGGGGCGATGAGCGGCAGCACCCACAGGTCGCGGGTGGTGGCGCGGTCCCGGCCGTCGAGGACGGCGGCGGCAGCCACCAGCCGCTGGGAGCGCACGGCCCGGCGGTCGCTGACGGGGACTCCGGCGGCGCGCAGCCGCCGCAGGGCGGTGGCGACCGCCGGGGTGACCTCGGTGAGGTCGCATGTCCCGGCCGCGGCGGCGAGCCGGTCGAGGGCACCGAGCAGGTCGGTGGGCCGGCCGGGTGCGCCGTGCGCCGCCGCACCGTCGGCCGGCGGCAGCAGAGCCGGGGCCGGACGGCGTCCGGCCTCCAGGAGCTCCTCCAGCCGGGCGTCGGCGACCGGCTCGACGAACAGCCGGGCGAGGAACCGGTCGGCGAAGGCGGCGAGGCCGGGGTCCTCGGGCAGGTGGTTGGCCGCGCCGACGCAGACCCTCAGCGGGCTGGCCAGCACCGTGCCGCCGCGGCGGAAGACCCGCTCGTTGAGCAGCCCGAGGAGGGTGTTGAGGACGGCGGTGGAGCCGAGGAACACCTCGTCCAGGAAGGCGATGTCGGCCTCGGGCAGCATGCCCCGGGTCTCGAACTCGACGCGGCCCTCGCGCAGCCGCCGCAGGTCGACCGGCCCGAACAGCTCGTTGGGCTCGGTGAACCGGCCGAGCAGGTACTCGAAGTAGCGCCCGCCGAGCTGCCCGGCGACCCGCCGCACGGCCTCGGACTTCGCCGTGCCGGGCGCACCGACGACCAGCAGGTGCTCACCGGCGACCGCGCACAGCGCCACGACCTCGGCGACGACCTCGCGGTCGACCATGCCCCGGCCCGCGGCGGCGACGGCGGCCGCCACGAGGTCCGCGTCGGCCGTGCCCGCGCCACCGTGCACAGACGCACCGCCCCCGCCGGGCACCGGGGACGGCGCGGTCGCCGCGGCCGACGGGATCGGCGGGATCGCCGGGGACGCGGAGGGCTGCGGGGCCACGGGGTTCGGCGGGGCCTCGGCGGGTATGTCGGTCATGATCACGGGAGTCTACGGTCCGCCGTCACAGCCTCACCAACGGGTTTCCGTCCGGCCCCGACGGGCTCCGGAGAGCCGACGTCGTGTCACACCCGCCGCCCGGGCCTGTCCCGGCGGCCGACCGGACCGGGACCCGTCAGCCCGGCCCGGTCCGCGGCAGCGTGCCCGAGCGCGCGCGGTGCGGCCCACCTGCTTCGCGCCGTCGGGAGCCGGTGGGCCGGATCCTCGAAGCGCGGCCGAACACCGGCCGGTGTCGACGGCTCGGCGCGGGCCTCCCGGCCTGCGGCCCGGACGGGCGCTGCGCGAACTCGGGGTCGGGCGAGGGCGCTTCGTGGCGGACGTGGCGGGGTCGGCCGGGCCGGTGGTCGCGGCGATCCTCGGGACGGACCCGCCGCCGGCACCCGCCGGACGGGCGGAGCCTGCCGCTGCCGCCCCGCCCGCGCATCCGAGGACCGGGCGTCGCCCCCGGGCGAGGACGTGGCGACTGCCCGGGGCGAGCAGGCCGGACACCGGCTACGAGGGGGTGCCGGGCACGCTCTCCCGGCGGACCAGCCGGGCCGAACGGACGTACCCGTGACGCCGTAGACCGGCCGCCAGGACCTGCGCAGCCGCCGTCAGCCGGGCCTCCTGCCGCGGTCACGGCCACCGGCAGGGCGCGGGCCGCGGTGAGGTGCGGCGCGAGCGCGGGCCACCACGGGGGCGTGGCCCGGGTCCTCGGGATCGACCGCGTGCACGGCCAGCTCCAGCAGGTCGACGAACACCCCGTGTACCGCTTGGGCCGCCTCCGGCTCGTGCGCGAGCGCCGCGCGCACGGCCTCCCTCACCAGCGGATCCACCGTCAGCAGGGACGTCCCGTGGACGAGGCCGATGTCCCGCAACGCGGTCACCGTCCGCTCCAGGACCTCCTCGGTGATCCGCACCCCGCGGGGGTCCTGGAGGCCGACCACTGCCGCCGCCCTCAGCAGGGCGGTCGGAACGGGCTCCGCCGCGAAGAGGGCGAGCAGGGCGAGCACCGGCCGGGCGTGCGGGACACCGTGGCCGGCGAGCAGGTCCAGGCTCAGCCCGTACAACACCGCCACGGCCTGCTGCGGGGTGCGGGGGCGGGGGCGGCCGGCATGCCGCCCCGCACCCCGTCCAGGGCGTCCGCGAGCCAGGCGATGCCGTCCGCGGGGGAGGACCCGTCCGCCGCCGCCCGGGCGTGCACGTGCCGCCCGGCGAGCTGCAGTGCCAACGGCAGGCGACCCAGCCGGGCCGCCAGGGCCGCCAGTTCGGCGTGCTGCTGCTCGACTCCGGCGCCGGTGTGGGCGTGCAGCAGCTCGACCGCGGTCTCGCGGTCCCACGGTTCGGCCCGGGTCAGGGAGACCCACGGCCCCTAGGCTGAGCGGGCGGTGATCCGGGAGGTGACCACGATCTCGCCCACGGAGGGCCAGGGGCCGCGGGGCATCCGCTGCCGGAGGAGGCCGTCGGGCGCCTGGAGTCGCCGCAGGAGGTCCGGGTCGTCCAGCCCGTCCAGGATCAGCAGCCACTGCGACGTCCGGGCGTGGAGCCCGTGGAGCACCAGGTCCTCCGGCGTGCCGGTGCCCGCACCGGGAGACGGCGCCCCGCCGCGCGGGTGGAGGCGCTCCAGCACCTTCAGCAGCCCGGCCTCCAGCGAGCCTTCGTCGCGGGCGGACACCCACGAGATGTCCCGGTAGCTACCCAGCTACGGATCCCAGTTGTGGCCGCCGGTGTAGCTCTCGCCGAGAGCGCGGAGCGTCTTGCCCGATCCTCCCGGCCCGACGAAGGCGCGGACCGGGACCCGTCGCAGGGGCATGCCCGGCCGTGCAGCCCCAACGGCCCGTGGAGCGGCCGCGGCGCCTCGTCGTCCGCACACCCCTGACCGGACGGTCGGACAGGGCCGGGCCGCCGTACAGCCGATCGGGATACAGATGGGTCGGCAGACGGTGCAGGTCCTCCTGCAACGGGCCGAGCGCGCCGACGGGTCGGGGTTCCAAGAGCTCCTCCTCCGGGGAACGGCCGAGCTTCGGGTGTCGAGTCAGTCGGCCGCCGCGCCGGGAAGCCCGACGCGGACCAACTGCCCCACGTGGTCCGAGAGGTGGGCCGCCGGCCCGGACCGCAGCGGCACCGGCTCCGTCAGGAAGACGTCCGCGCCGGTGACGGGGTGGCACTGCGGATCGCCGTGGACCAGGACGTAGTCGACCCGGTGCGCCCGTGCCCCGTCCGGCAGCAGCGCGGCCTGGAAGGTCGGCAGGTCGGCCGCCGCGAACGGATCCCGCCAGGTGCCGCCGTCCACTGCCGCCCGGTAGAGGCCGCTGCTGCTCGGGACGTTGAAGTCGCCCACCAGGAACGACAGCCGGGTGTCGGGGCGGCGGGCCCTTCGCACGGCTTCGTGCGCCGCCTCCAGCTGCGCCAGCTGCAGGGCCTCGTACCGGTTGCCCGGCGACCAGTCCCCGTCGTGGTTCGCCGTCAGATGGGCGTTGCCCACGACCGTCCGGCCGCCGGTGAGTTCGTAGGTCAGCACGCCCTGCAGGCCCGCGCTCGCCGCCGCGCCGGCACGGAAGAGCACGCCCCCGCGCCGCGCCCGGGTACGGCGGAACGACCGGTAGACGGCCGACCGCAGCGGCATCCGGGAGAAGGCGACCAGGCCACCCGCCGGCTGGCCCAGCAGACCCGTCCCGCGGGCGAGGTGGGGGAAGGAGGGCAGCCGGGCACGGAGGAGGGCGAGCAGGCCGGGCGTCCAGACCTCCTGAAGGTTCACCACGTCCACGTCCGTGCGCTCGATGAGCGCGCAGATCCCGGCCGCCCGCTCCTTCGAGGGAGACAGCGTGTTCCTGACCCCGCAACAGACGTTCAGCGACGCCACCGTCAGCGTCTTTGCCCCGTCCCCCACGACCCCACCCGATTCCCTCTCCCGTTCAACCGTACATCGCAGGGGGGATCTTGCGGCAAGGCCCCTTCTGTCGGCGAACATGGCCAGCCGTGCGACGGGACACGGCAGAAGAATCGGGAGCGAACATGCGGGTGCTGCTGTCAACGATCGGCTCGCGGGGAGAGGTCCAGCCGGTGATCGCCCTGGCCCTGCGGCTGCAGGAACTGGGACAGGAAACCGTGGTCGTCGCACCGCCCGATTTCCGTCCGTGGGCGGAGTCACTGGGGATCGCCTACCTGCCGGTCGGCCCGGAACTGCACGGCACGGCGAAGCAGCCGGCAGGGACGGTGCCCACACCCGAACAGCGACGACGGATGATCGAGGGCACGGTCGCGGAGCAGTTCGCGGCGGTGGGTTCGGCCGCCGAGGGATGCGACGTGATCGTGGCAGGCGGTGCGCTGGCCGTCGCGGCCCGCTCGGTGGCCGAACAGCGCGGTGCCGGCTACGTGTACGCCGCGTTCGCGCCCATGACACTGCCGTCCCCGCACCACGCGCCGCCCGTCTTCGGACTGCTGGGGGACGAGCCCGCGGACGGCACGATCGACAACCCGACCCTGTGGGCCCGGGACGCACAGCGCTGGAACGCCCTGTGGGGCGCCGCGCTCGACGCGCAGCGCGCCGCCGTCGGCCTCGCCCCGGCCGGCGACGTCAGGCGCCACATCTTCACCGACACGCCCTGGCTCGCCGCCGATCCCCTCCTGGCGCCGTGGCCCGGGTCGTCGGAGCTCGACGTCCTGCAGACCGGGGCGTGGACGCTGACGGACCACCGCCCGCTCCCGCCCGAGCTGGAGGACTTCCTCGACGCCGACGAGCCGCCGATCGTCTTCGGATTCGGCAGCGTGCGAGCTCCCGAGGGCCTCGCCCGGACGATGGTCGCAGCCGCCCGCGCACTCGGTCGCCGCGCCGTCCTCGCCCGCGGCTGGGCCGACCTCTCCGTCGACGAGGCCGCGCCCGACCGCCTGGTGATCGGAGAGGTGAACCAGCAGGCACTGTTCCCGCGCGTCGCCGCGGTCGTGCACCACGGCGGGGCCGGCACCACCACCGCGGCCGCCCGCGCCGGGACGCCCCAGGTGGTCGTTCCGCAGATGTTCGACCAGTTCTACTTCGCCGACCGCGTCGACCGGCTCGGGATCGGCAGCGCCCACCCGGGCAGCAACCCGACGGTCGACTCCCTCACCACGGCGCTGCGCCATGCCCTCGCCCCCCGGACGGCCCGGACCGCCCGCACCCTGGCGGGCCGGATCCGCACCGACGGCGCACTGACCGCAGCGCGCCTACTGGTCACCGAGCAGGGCCCAGCCCCCGGGTGACGAGGGGGGCCCTGCACTTTGGATACCGTCCCGCGTGTGACGGTTTCATGGGACGACGACCCGGGGCCGGCGGCGAGCCGGCTGGACACCCTGCTCCGAACGGCGACGCCCGTCGAGTTGATGCGGATCGAAGCGGACTACCGCCGCCGACGCGGGACTCTCGGCTCCACCGGCATCCTGATGGGATCCCAGGCGCCGGGCGACGGGCGGACCGATCCGCACGCCCTTGCCGTGGCGGCCCTGATGTCGTTCGACCGCTCCGGGTACCTCAGGCAGACCGGGGTCGAGCTGCTCGGAGCGTCCGCCGACCCCTTCGCGCTGCCCTTCCTCCTGCTGCGGCTCAACGATCCCGTCGAACCGGTCAGGGACCTCGCGCAGCGCGCGGTCACCGCACGGCTGACCGGCGCCGAGCACGTCGGGATCCTCGTCCGGCTGCTGCCCCTGCTGGACGGAATACGCAGGCGCAGCAGGGCACGCCCCATGCTGGCCGGGGTGGAGGACCTGCTCCGCCGTTCGGGGGCGGAGGAGCTGCGGCAGGGCGCGCGCTCCGGCGATCCCGTGGCGCGGGCGTGCTGTCTGCGGTGGCTCGCGCGGATCGATCCGATCGGGGCCGTCGAGGCCGCCTTCGCCACGAAGGACCCCGGCCTGTGGCAGTGGGCTGCCCGGCTCGTCACCTCGTCGAAGCTGGCACCGGCCGAGCAGGACGCCGTTCTCCCGCTCCTGGACACCTGCGCGAGCCCCCGGATCCGACTGCGTGCCCTGCGGGTCCGGGCCCGCGGGCCGCACGGTGAGGGACGCCTGCATGAGGCCATGCTCGATCCGGACGCCCGGGTCCGCTACCACGCCCGTGCCACCCTGTACGCACGCGGATACACGGACCTGGCCCCGCAGGTGTACCGCGACGCCCTCGCGCCCGGGGACGTGCCGGACGCCACCGCCGTCGGAGCGCTGGGAGGGCTGGCCGACCTCGGAGGCACCCGCGACGTGCCACGCGTGCTGGACTTCACCACCCACCCGAGGACACGGGTGCGTGCCGAAGCATGGCGCACCCTGAGCATCCTGGCCCCCCGGGAGGTGGAACGCAGGGCTGCCCAGCTGGCCGGCGACCCGAGCGCCAGAGTCCGGCGCTACCTCCCCGGACGTCCCGCCGCGTAGCCGTCGGCGGAGCGCCCCGCCCCCGGGCGGAATCGCCGGACGGGCTCAGCCGAGGACGAGTTCGTGCTCGACGGACGACTCGTCGCCCGGGACGGGGACGGAGCGGCCGCTGCGCGTGAAGCCGATCTTCCGGTAGAAGGCCTCGGCCCGCTGGTTGTCCTGGTGGACGTAGAGCCGGACGCGGGAGACCTTCACCGCGTCGAGCCGGTGGGCGAAGTCGATCGCCGCATCGAACAGCGCCCGGGCCAGTCCGGTGCCGCGCTGCTCCGGGCGGACGAACACACCCACCAGATGGGCCTGGTCGACGTCGACCGGCGCGCCGAGGACGTCCTCGCCGCCGGCCGGCTCGATCAGGACCGTCACCGATCCGTCGAAGCCGCCGTCCGTCCGCGCGGCGACGAACTGCTGCACGATCATGCCGCCGCGGGAGCCGGCCGCGCGCTCCTGCCAGAACTCGTCCGGCTTGGTGACGGCGTTGTCGTACGTCTCCAGGAAGGCGATCCCCGCGACGGGATCCCGCAGCGCATCCAGGCGCAGTTCCTTGACGCGCTGCCAGTCCTCGACGGTAACCGCTCGTATGACGTGGTTCATGCGCCGATCCTGATCGGGTACGGACAGCGGGGCAAGCGGATTTCGGGCTGCCGCACACCGCCGGCTCCGCGCGTCATCGGCCGGACCGCTCGTGGTCCTCGGCGGTTCGGCCGCACTCCGGCCACCGGGCGGGTGAAGCCGACGGTGCGTCGCATCAGGGCTGCACGATCCGCGTGGCGCGCCACCCTAGCGTCGAGGCCGTCCAGCGTGGCCGGGCCGACGGACCGCCCGGTCACGCGTTCCCGCATCCCCGACCGGAAGGCCGACCCGCATGCGCATCCGCCTGTCGTGCTCCAGAACCGGACTGGCCGTCATGGCCGTGCTGCCGCTCCTGGCCGCCACCGCGGCGGGCACGCCCGCGCGGGCGGACACCCCGGCACCGCACGGACGCGCGGCCGTCCCCGGCACGGCACCGAACTGGACCCGTTCCGCCGCCGACCAGGGCAGGGAACGCGCCGACGCGCCCGTCACCGTACGGGTCTACCTCGCCGGCCGCGACCAGGAGGGCCTCGACGCCTTCGCCCGCCAGGTCTCCGACCCCGCCTCCGACGAGTACGGGCACTTCCTGACGCCGCAGCAGCTGGCCGAGCGGTTCGGCAGCAGCGACGCGCAGAGCGACAAGGTCGGCCGCTGGCTGCACTCCTCCGGTCTGCGCGTCACCTCGACCAACCGGCACTACCTCACCGCCGAGGGCGACGCCGCCGACGCCGAGCGGGCCTTCGGCACCGAACTGCACACCTACCGCAAGGGCACCCGCAGCTACCGGGCACCGGCCGGCGACGTCACCGTGCCCGCCGACCTCACCGACGACGTGCTCAGCGTCACCGGGCTCAACACCGCCCCCAGCAAGGTCCGGCCCGGCCGGCCCGAGCCCCAGGACACCCTGCCCGGCCCCGGCAGCGCCTTCGTCAACTCCGGCCCGTTCTCCGCCTCCTTCGGTGCGAACTCGGCCACCGGCACGCCCGCGGCCTACGGAGCCGTCCGGCCCTACGTGATCCAGGGCCTCAACGGCACCCAGCTGCGCAGCGCGTACGGCGCGGCCGCCACCGGCCTCACCGGCCGCGGCGTCACCGTCGCCGTCGTCGACGCCTACGACTCCCCGACCATCGGCGACGACGTCACCCGCTACGCCGCCGAGCACGGCGACGCCCCCTACACCAAGGACCAACTGCTGCGCTACGACCCGGCGGGGTGGACGCACACCGCCCCGCCGGAGGCCGACCCGGACGGCTGCGACGCGGCCGGCTGGTACGGCGAGCAGACCCTCGACATCGAGGCCGTGCACGCCGTCGCCCCCGACGCGGACATCTCCTACGTCGGCGCCTCCTCCTGCTACGACCAGGACCTCGTCGACGCCCTGGACCGCGTCGTCGACCAGCACCTCGGCGACATCGTCTCCAACTCCTGGGGCGAGCCCGAGAACGCCGGCGACCCCGCCTTCGACCGGGTGTACCAGCACCTGTTCAAGCGCGGCGCCGCCACCGGCATCGGCTTCTACTTCTCCAGCGGCGACTCCGGCGACGAACTCGCCGACACCGGCACCAAGCAGACCGACATGCCGGCCTCGCTGCCCTGGGTCACCGCCGTCGGCGGCACCTCGCTCGCCCTGGACGCCTCCGACGCGTACCGCTTCGAGACCGGCTGGGGCACGCTGAAGTCCGTCCTCTCCGCGGACGGCACCAGCTGGACGAACCTCCCCGGCACCTTCAACGGCGGCGCGGGCGGCGGTACCAGCGCCCGCTTCGCGCAGCCCCGCTACCAGCGCGGCGTCGTCCCGCAGTCGCTGTCCGGCGCCAACGGCGGCCGCAACCGGGTCGTCCCCGACATCGCCGCCGTCGCCGACCCCAACACCGGCTTCCTGGTCGGCCAGACCCAGACCTTCCCGGACGGCAGCGCCCGCTACAGCGAGTACCGGATCGGCGGCACCAGCCTCGCCTGCCCGGTCGTCGCCGCCCTCCAGGCACTCGCCCAGCAGGCCCAGGGCTCCCCGATCGGCTTCGCCAACCCCTCGATCTACGCCCGCTACGGCAGCGCCGCCTACCACGACGTGGTCGACCACCCCTTCGGCCCCGGCACCGAACTCGCCCAGGTCCGCGTCGACTTCAACAACAGCGTCGACGCGAGCGAGGGCACCACCACCTCGCTGCGCACCATGGGCCACGACACCTCGCTGGTCGCCGACCGCGGCTACGACGCCGTCACCGGCGTCGGCAGCCCGACCGCCGACTACCTGACCTCCTACGACTGCCCGCCCGACCGGCGTCCCGGCCGGCACAACACCGACTGACCGGCCGTGCTGCGTACCCCCACGGGTCGCCGACCCGTGGGGGTACGGCCGTCGGCGCGGCCGGGGCCTCGCGGCCCCAGCAGCCCGCCCACCCACCAGCCGTGCGGCCGGCCGTCGTCGGCGATGCCGCAACTGCCCGGCGTCCCCTCGACGGTGAAGCCGCGCCGCTCGGCGACGGCCCGCGAACCGTCGGGAGCCCGTCCCGGATCGGCCGTGCCGGCGTGGGCAGCCGGTGGAATCCGGACGGTGAGCGGGACCGGTGCCGCGACAACGCCCCGTGACCGTCCGGACCGTGTGGCCTCGCGCCCGGGATCGGCCCCGGCCGCAGGAGCGGAGCCAGTGGTGGACAGCACGGACGGCGCGACCCAGGATGGAGGTACCGGTCCGGCTCACGTCCGCCGCCGGGTCTCGCAGGCCGTCCTGCCGAGCGGCCGCGGGCGGTCCGAACGCGCGGGCCCGCGCGAACCGCAAGAAGTCTGCGTCGGCCAGATGCTTGCACGCACAGGTACGGAGATCCGGCCGGCGCCCTTCCCCCGAACCTTCAGGGAGCGGTCATGTCGGTCCTCATTCCGACGAAAGACGTGATGAAGCCACAGCACCTGTTCGTCCCCCACCGGGCCCCCGACGGATCCGACGCTCTGCAGATCGTCCACACCGGCACGATCGCCCTCGACGCGAGCAGCCAGGCGCCGCGCAATGACGTTGTGGTGGCCTTCGTGCCCTACGGTGACTCGGGGCAAGGGGGGATTCCGACCGCCGGGACGATCCAGGACTTCAACGGCGTCCGGGCAACACCGGTGGTGACGGCCTCACTCGCAGGACTGAGAGTCATCGGCCAGGACGGTGTGATCGCCTTCATCGACTCCTCGGCGCCGCAACTCCGTACGCAGTCCAACCTGATGGGTGCTGGTGGCCCACCGTTGTGTCTGTTGCTGGAACTCCGCATCGGGATCGCGAAGGCCAGCATCTTCAGGATCGCCTACCAGGTGACCATCACGGTCGAGCGCGATCCGTCGAACGAGCACAGTCCCGACATCCTCCGGAACATTCCGAATCTCATTCCCGTCGGAAGTCCGGGGGGTTCCATGGTGGACGCCACTCACGCCGACCCGGTGCTGTGAACCGGTCGGCCGGGAGGCCCGGTGGCCGGCCCTGGAACAGGGCGGTGGGCCCTGGAGCAGAACGGTGACGAACGGCTGGAACGGATCGCCCGGCCGGCCGACCGGAGAAGACACCGGAGCACCACCCGGGTACGGGAGATGCCCGGCCTCGCCGGCCTACCGCAGGGCGGCGGCGACCAGCCCTTCGAGTTCCTCGGGCCGCACCTCGCCGCCGCTCACCAGCCGGTCGAAGACGAGGCCGTCGACGCAGGTCAGCAGGGTGTGGGTGCGGCCCTCGACGTCCTCGACGCCGTGGCCGGCGAGGAACAGCCGGACGGCTTCGCGGCCGGCGTTCTCGCGGGGGACGAGGATCTCCCGCAGCTCGGGGTCGCGCACGCTCTCGACGGCGCAGGCGTGGCGGGCGAGCGAGCGGCGGCGGCCTTGGCCGGTGAGGCGTTGCCGGGTGAGCAGCACCAGACCGGCGACCAGTTCCTCCGCGGTGCGGATCGGCGGGAACTGCTCGGCCGCCGCATGCAGTTCCGTCTGGTCGAGGTGGACGAGGCGGGTGACCAGTGCGGTGAGCAGCGCGGCCCGGGTGCGGTAGTAGGCCGAGGTGGTGCCGGTCGGCAGGTCCGCCCGCCGGTCGACCGCGCGGTGGGTGAGCCCGCGCATCCCCTCGTCGGCGAGGACGTCGAGGGCCGCGTCCGCGAGCAGGGTGCGCCGATCCATAGCCATGGGTCCTTTCTACACCTGTAGCGGTTCGGGTAGGGTCGGCCTTCTACAGATGTAGAAGATCGGGGGTTCGGCATGGGCGGCACGGCAGTGGTCGTCGGCGGTGGCATCGGCGGACTGGCCGCCGCGATCGGCCTGCACCGCATCGGCTGGGAGGTGACGGTCGTCGAGCGCGCACCCGTGCTCGGCGACGCGGGGGCCGCCATCTCCCTGGCCGCCAACGGCCTGCGCGCGCTGGACGCTCTCGGCGTGGGCGGACCGGTCCGGCAGGCCGCGCGCGGCCAGTACGCCGGCGGCACCCGCACCCCCGAGGGGCGGTGGCTCGCGCGGATGGACGGCGCGGCGCTGGAACGGGCGGTGGGTGCGCCGATCATGGGCATCCCGCGGGCCGTCCTGCACCGGCTGCTCCGGGAGGCGCTGCCCGCCGGGTCGCTGCTGATCGGCCGGGAGGCCGGCCCGGTCCGGCAGATCGCGCCCGGGACGGTCCGCGTCGACCTCGGAGACACCGTCCTCGACGCCGACCTGGTGGTGGCGGCCGACGGCATCGGCAGCACCGTCCGTGGCGGGCTCTTCCCGGCCCACCCCGGTCCGGAGCACAGTGGGTCGACGGTGCTCCGGGCCCTCACCGAGCGGCCGGTCGACCTGGACACCGACTTCGAGCTGACCTGGGGCCGGGGCGCCGAGTTCGGCCACATCGCCCTGCTGGACGGACGGGCCGAATGGCACGCCGTCCTCACCCTGCCCGCCGGGACGCGGTTCGCCGACCCGCTCGGTGAAGTACGCCGACGGTTCGGCGGCTGGCACGAGCCGATCCCCGCCCTGCTCGACGCGACCCGGCCCGACGCCGTCCTGCACCACGACGTCCACGAGCTCCGCACACCGCTCCCCGGCCACACGGCCGGCCGGATCGCCCTGCTCGGCGACGCGGCGCACGCCATGACCCCGAACCTCGGGCAGGGCGCCTGCCAGGCCCTGGAGGACGCCGTCACCCTGGCCGCCGCCCTCGGCGCCGCACCCGACGTCGAGACCGCGCTCGCCCGCTACGACGCCGAGCGCAGACCGCGCAGCCAGGCGGTCGCGCGGGCCGCCCGGCATGCCGGACGGATGGGCCACCAGCTCTCCCGACCGCTCGCCGTCGCCCTGCGCAACACGGCGATGCGGCTGACGCCCTCCGGCGCGGCGGTGCGGATGATCCTCCGCCACCACGACTGGAGTCCGCCACGGTTGAGCTGACCCGGTCGCCGAGGGCAGATCGCGGCGGCCGGCGGTCAGCGATCCGCGATCAGCCGCGGGAGCAGGGCCGTGAGCTGCTCCCGCTCCGACTCGTCGGGCGGCCCCGCGCGCCTGGCGCCTGTGCGTCCGGCCCTTGCCCGCCCGGCCCTGGCACGTCCGATGCCGTCCGCCGATCCTCCCGGCTGTCGACCTGGTCGGAGTGTGCCGCACCGTGCTGACACCCGGCGCGTCCGGGCCGCGCAGCGGCCCCTGCCGGTGCAGGCCGGGCGCGGCGGGCGCGGCGGGCATGGCGGGCCGGAATGCGGGCAGGCGTGCGGCGTCCGACCGGCGAGAGCGACTCCGGAGGTGGCCGTGAACACCGTGATGGTCCTGCTGCTGGCCCCGCTCGTCCTGGCGGCCGTGCTGACGGCCACCGCTCCCGGACGACAGGCCCGCCACCGCGGCGAGCGGCCCGCCGTGCGGCACCGCCACGACGGGGCCGCCCGGCACGCCAGGCCGCGCTGAGCCGCCCTGCCGGAGGCCGGCGGTTCAGCCCTCGGGCGTCCGGAACGCGACCAGGCGGGCGAGGCCCGCGTCGAGGTCCTTCCAGGAGCCGGTGAACTCGAGGACGGCGACGGCGCTGTTGGGGAACCCGGACGCGTCCATCCGGTCCAGGAGGTCGCCGTCGGACTCGCCGGTGAGCGCGTCCGCCAGCTCGTGGACACCGGGGTTGTGACCGAGCACGAGCAGCCCGGACACCTCGTCGGGGGTCTCGCCGGCCAGGGCGAGGAGATCGGCGACGTCCGCCTCGTAGACGCGGTCCTCGAACACGGTCGGCGGCGGGGCGGGGAGCTCGGGGACGATCAACTCCCAGGTCTCCCCGGCCCGCCGGGCGGTCGACACGAGTGCGAGCCCGGGTGCGATCCCGGCCACGGCGAGCCACCTGCCCGTCCCGGGTGCCTCCAGGCGGCCGGCCGCGGACAGCGGCCGCTCGTGGTCGTCCGGGCCGTTCGGCTCGGCCTTGGCGTGCCGGGTCAGCACGAGCCTGCGCGGTGCGTCGGTGCCCACGGTGGTGTCCTCCTCCACGACGAAGCGGTCGACCCGACACTAATGACGCTCCGTCATGGACCCGTCATGACACCGGCTCCCTCACCCGAAAGGGGCCGACCCACGACGCCGACCGCCGTACGGCCGGCCCGACCGCGTCAGCGAGGCGACCACCGCGGCGACGACCGAGGTCGCCACGAGGCTCCCCACCATGACCGTCCCCACCCCGACCAGGAAGAGACCGCTCGCATCGTCGGACCAGTCCACGAAGGCCGCGGCGGTCAGCCCGGCCGTCGTGCCGACCACGGCACCCGCCACCCGGCGGCGCGCCGCTGCCCAGCCCACCGGCACCAGCAGGGTCACGGCCAGCCCGATCACCTGCCAGGCCTCGTACGGGCCGGAGACCGAACCGTCGGGGTGCACGTCGTGGTGCTGGTCCCAGCCCAGCCAGACGGCCCAGGCCGCAACCGCGGAGATCAGGAGGAGGAGAGGGGGAACGAGTCCCGGCATCGGTCGGCGCATGGTCCGAGCCTGCCGTGCCGCGCCGGCCCGCGGCTGAGCACGCGTACTCATCTTCGCCGGGCAGGCGCGGAGCAGCCGGCCCCTCGGCGGCCGGTCGGTTGACCTGGAGCGCACTCCAGCACCTAGCGTCGCAGCATGGGAGCTTCGACGAACGGGGTGGTCCGGTGAAGGTGCTGCTGCCCGGCGGGCCGACCGCCACGGGAATGCTGCCCCCGGACGCGACCGCCGGGAACCGGGAATTCCTGGACCCGTCCGTGATGGGGCCGCCCGTCGTCTGGCTCGCCTCCGACGCCGCCGCCGACGTCCACGACGAGCGCATCGTCGCCGCCGAATTCGACCAGTGGCTGCGGGCCAGGCCCGCCGGGCGGTGAGCGGCGGCCCGCCGCCTCCCGCCCGGCGCGGCCTGGTGCGGTCCTCCAACCCGCAGCCCCGGCTGCGCGGATGAGAATCCCGGGGACCCGGGCGCCGGGCCCGGTCCATCGGGTTCGAACCGTCCGGTGCGGGCAGGATCACCGGAGAGCAGGGAGGTGGCGCGATGCTCCCGCACGACGGACGCAGGACCCCCGAACGGCCCGACGCGAGCCCGCTCGGTGTCCGGACACTCGCCGACGGCGCGCTGTCGCTGCAACTGGCGGCCGGCGGCCCGGTGACCCTGCTGCTGATGGCCGGCACCCTCGACGACCGCTGCGCCGTCGACCTGCCGGAGGCGCTGCTGTCGGCCGCACGTGCCTGCCCGGACGGTCTGGCCCTCGACCTGCGAGCCGTCGTGGCCTGCGACGAGGCCGGTGTCGCCGCCCTCGCACGGGCCTGCGAGTACGCCCGGAAGGCCGGCCACACGGTCGGCCTCGCCGCGTCCACCCCCGGACTCGACCGGCTGATGGTCCTCACCGACACCCTGCAGCTGGTCGCCGGCCACCTCGACATCGGCCCGGACGCCGTACGGGCGCCCGTCTGAGCGCGCCCGCACCGGTCCGGCCCGCCCGAGGACACCCGGGCGGGCCCGGGACCCGTCCGTCCCCACCGGACGGATCGGGCGGCACCCCTCAGACGGCCCGGCCCCGCTGGCGGGCCCGGCCCCGGTCGGCAGCCCGGCCCCGGTCGGCGCGGGCGGCGCCGAACCACCGCGGCAGGCTGCCGAGCAGGCCGTCCTGGTCGTCGCCGACCCACACCACATGGCCGTCCGGCCGCAGCAACACCGCCGCCGCCACCCCCAGCGCCGCCAGCTCCTCGCCGTCGTCGACGACGTGGTCGACCCGGTCGGCCCAGCCCGCCACCGACAGCAGGCCGGTCCGGTCGAGCAGCAGCCCGCGGCCGCCGTGCATCAGCTCGTAGAGCCGTCCGCGCTCCAGCGCCACGTCCCGCATCCGCCGGCCGAGCAGCTCGTGGCCCCCGCCGACGTCGTAGCGGACGTCGACCGCCGTGATCAGCCCGGTCACGTACCGGTTCACCTCCTCGAAGTCCATCAGCCGGGAGAACAGCCCGCGCAGCGCGGCCGCCCCCGGATCCGTTCCGAGCAGGGTGATCTGCGCCCGGCAGCTGTCCAGCACGGCCGCGCCCACCGGGTGCCGCTCGGCGTGGTAGCTGTCGAGCAGCCCCTCCGGGGCCCATCCGGCGACCTCGGCGGCCAGCTTCCAGCCGAGGTTGAACGCGTCCTGGAGGCCCAGGTTCAGCCCCTGTCCGCCGGTCGGCGGGTGGACGTGCGCCGCGTCGCCCGCCAGCAGCACCCGCCCGCAGCGGTAGCGCTCGGCCTGCCGGGTTGCATCGCCGAACCGGGACAGCCAGCGCGGCGAATGCACGCCGAAATCGGTGCCCGCGACCGCCCGCAGCCGCCGCCTGAACTCTTCCAGCGTCGGCGCGGCCGTCCGGTCCTCCGCCACCCCGTCGGCGGGCACGACGACGCGGTACAGCCCCGCCTGCCCGTCCACGTCGGGAGTCACCCCGAACCGCAGCTGGGTCCTGCGGACCTCCTCCACGACGGCCGCGATCACCGCCGGATCCTCGGCCGCCTCCACGTCGCCCAGCAACGTCTCCACCCTGGCGGGCTCACCCGGGAACCCGATGCCCACCAGCCTGCGCACGGTGCTGCGGCCGCCGTCACAGCCGACCAGGTAGCGCGAACGCAGCCGCGTCCCGTCGGCCAGCCCGACACCCACCCCGTCCCCGTCCTGGCTCACGCCGACCACCTCGCAGCCCCGGCGGATCTCCGCCCCCAGCTCGACCGCACGCTCCTCCAGCAGCCGCTCGGTGGCCGGCTGCGGGGTGGCGAGACCGTACGGGTGCGCCGTGTCCAACCCGGCCGGCCACGGCTTCACCACACCGCCGAACAACCCCCCGACCTGGAACCGATCGCCCGCCGCGGCGAACCGCTCCAGCAGGCCGCGCTGGTCCGTGATCTCGACGCTGCGCGCGTGCAGACCGCGCCCACGGGACTGCTCCGACCGCTCGGCCGACCTCTCCAACACGACCGTGTGCACCCCGTGCAGCCGCAATTCGCAGGCCAGCATCAATCCGGTCGGCCCGCCGCCGACCACGATGACGTCAATCATCGAGCACCCCTTCGCACCGATATCCCCACAGCCGGCCTTTCCGGGCCGTTCAGGCGGCGTTCGGCCCGGATTCCCGGAAATTCCCCGAGCCGATTTCCGCCGCGCGCCGATTCCCGCCCGCCCCGGCTCCGGCCGAGAATTCTGCGGCACCACCGGGGCCTTGCCGCAAGGCCCCCCGTGCGCTATATGTTGAGAGTGGCAAGGAGCGGGCGAGCTCCTTGCCCGTTGTTTTGCCCGGCGGGGGAGGGGTCCCGGTGGACGCCGGGTCGGCGTGGCTCCCGCAGGCGTACGACACGGGATTCTCCGTCACCTTCGCCGAAGGGCTGGACGCGCGGAGCCTGCTGCTCCGGCTCGGCTGCGAGGAGGACTCGATCGACGATCGCCGGCATCGCCGTGCTGCTGGCGCTGGCGCTGGTCGCCGGGTCGCCCAGTGCCTGGGCGTTCGCGCCGGGCCTGCTGCTGATCGGCCTCGGCCTGGGCGTGATGCTGACCCCGTCGGTGAACGTCGTCCAGTCGTGCTTCCCCGAGTCGCAGCAGGGCGAGATCTCCGGTCTGTCGCGCAGCATCTCCAACCTCGGCTCCTCGCTCGGCACGGCCGTCGCCGGCACCATCCTGGTGTCGGGGCTCAGCAAGGGCGCGTACGCGGCGGCGATGGCGGCGCTCGCGGTAGCCGGTCTGGGCGGCTGGCCGCCGCGTTCCTGCTGCCGCGGGTCCGCCGGCCCGCAGCGGCAGGGCCCGAGGCGGTGGCGGCGCCCGGCGCCCCGCAGCAGCAGTGACCCGGCCCGGCCCGGGACGGTGCAGGGCCGGCGTGCCGCAGGCCGCCCCGGGAGAGCCCGGAGCGGCCGGCGGTGCGGGCGGTCAGTGGGTGCGGCCCTCGGCGCGGTCGAGTTCCTCGTCCAGTGCGAGGGCCGCGTCGATCAGGGCCAGATGGGTGAACGCCTGCGGGAAGTTGCCGAGCTGCTCGCCCGAGGGGCCGATCTCCTCGGCGAACAGACCGACGTGGTTGGCATAGGTGAGCATCTTGTCGAAGGCGTAACGGGCCTGGTCGAGCCGTCCGGCCCGGGCGAGCGCCTCCACGTACAGGAAGGTGCACAGGTTGAACGTGCCCTCGGAGCCGCGCAGACCGTCCGGGGAGGCGGCGGGGTCGTACCGGTAGACCAGGCTGTCGCTGACGAGTTCGCCGTTCATGGCGTCCAGGGTGCTGAGCCACTCCGGGTCCTTCGGGCTGAGGAACCCGACCTTCGGCATGAGGAGCAGGGACGCGTCGAGGACGTCGGTGTCGTAGTGCTGGACGAAGGCGCTGCGCTTCTCGCTCCACCCGCGGTCCACGATCTGCCGGAACACCGTGTCGCGTTCGGCCTGCCAGCGGGCGATGTCGGCGGGGCGGGAGTGTGCGGTGGCCAGTCGGATCGCCCGGTCGAAGGCGACCCAGGTCATCAGGCGGCTGTAGGTGAAGTTCTGGCGGCCGCCGCGGGTCTCCCAGATGCCCTCGTCGGGCCGGTCCCAGTGCTCGGCGAGCCAGTCCACGACCCCGGCGAACGCGCGCCAGCCGCGGATCGCGCCGGTGTCCACGGCCTGGGCGAGGGCGTACGCGGCCTCGCCGTAGATGT
Source organism: Kitasatospora sp. NPDC085895 (assembly GCF_040702125.1). Lineage (NCBI taxonomy): Bacteria > Bacillati > Actinomycetota > Actinomycetes > Kitasatosporales > Streptomycetaceae > Kitasatospora > Kitasatospora sp. NPDC085895. The sequence continues at coordinate 122,945 of NZ_JBFBJY010000015.1, forward strand.
CGAGCTGGATCTGGTCGGCCGCGGCGTTGCCGGCCCGTACCGGCGCGGAGCGCCGATAGCCCTCCAGGTGCTCCAGCACCTCCTCGGTGAGGTGCGGTTCGCCGTCGACCCGGTACATGATCTGCAGCGGCTCGCCCGAGGCCGTCCCGCCGGCGTCCAGCCGGTCCCGCAGCCAGCGGCGGAAGGCGTTCGCCTCCGTCACGAAGCCGAGGTCGATCAGCGCCCGGACGGACAGCGAGGCGTCGCGCACCCAGGTGTAGCGGTAGTCCCAGTTCCGCTCCCCGCCGATCTGCTCGGGCAGACCCATGGTGGCGGCGGCGATCGGCGCGCCGGTGGGAGCGTACGTGAGGAGCTTCAGGGTGATCGCCGAACGGGTCACCATCTCGTGCCAGCGGCCGCGGTAGCGGCAGGACCGCAGCCAGCCCAGCCAGAACCTGGTGCACGCCTCGAACTCGGCGGTGATCCTCTCGCCGGTGGGAGCCGGACCGCCCGGCCGGCCGCTGAGCGTGCCCGGCTCGCCCGACTCGCCGGTGAGCACCACGGCGGCGCGCTGGCCGGCGTGCAGCGTGAACCGGGCGGACACGTCCGTGCCGTCCGGGTGCAGCGCGATCGGCGCGGTCGCTTGCAGGTGCAGGTCCGTGCCGGGCCCGCGGAACAGCACCGACCCGTCGTCGAGCCGGGTCAGTCCGTGCGCCGCCCGGCCGTAGTCGAAGCGCGGCCGGCACAGCAGCTCGAACGGCAGACTGCCGCGCACCACCCGCGCCGCCCGGATCAGCCGGTGACGGGCGGACGGCGTCGGCGACGGATCCGGCGGCATGAAGTCGACCACCTCGCCGACCCCGCCGGGCGCCATGAAACGGGTGATCAGGACGGCCGTGTCCGGCAGGTACAGCTGGCGGACGGTCGCCTCGGGGCCCACATCGGCGGCGAGCCGGCAGAAGCCGCCGCGGTCGCTGTCCAGCAGTGAGGCGAACACGCTCGGGGAGTCGAAGCGGGGGGTGCACCACCAGTCGACGGTGCCGTCGGCGGCGATCAGCGCCGCCGTCTGCAGGTCACCGACGATGCCGTGGTCCGCGATCGGGGGGTAGTCGTTCACAGCGCCTCCTCGGCCCGCCGCACCGGCGGGGCCGTAACGGCCCCGGGCCGCGCCGCGACCGTCCCGGGTCCGGCACCGGGCCGCCGGCGGGGGCGGGCCCTCCGGCCGCACCCTCCGTCCGGGACCCGAGTGCCGCGGGGACGTCCGCCGCGACCCGGCTCGGGGCCATCGACCGGATCTGCCCATCATTGCGGCGGCGAACCGCCCCGGCCACTTCGCACGGATCCCGGCGCCGTGGGGCCCTTGCCGTCCGACCCCGACCCCGACGCCACCGGCCCGGCGCCGGTGGCCGGGTGGCGGCGCCGCAGGGTGCCGTCCGTTTCCTACTCGCTGGTACGCTGCCGCGCGGCACCGATGTCCGGCACCGCCCGCAACCACGGGCACCGCCCGCCACCCGCTGGTACCGCCCGCCACCCGCTGGTACCGCCCGTGAACCGTCGGCACCGTCACGACGCCCGCCCGCGTCCGAGAGGCCTGGAGGCCGCATGCGCGTGCACCACCTGGACTGCGCCACCATGTGCCCCTTCGGCGGCCGGCTGCTGCTCGGCAGCGGCGGACCCCTGGTCGGCCGGCTCTCCGCGCACTGCCTGCTGATCGAAGGCCCCACCGGGCTGATCCTCGTCGACACCGCCTTCGGCACCGCGGACGTCGCCGACCCCGGCCGGCTCGGGCGGCAGTTCCTCACCATGGTCCGGCCCCGCCTCGACCTCGCGCACACCGCACTGCACCGGATCCGCGCCCTCGGGTACCGCCCCGAGGACGTCCGCGACATCGTCCTGACCCACCTCGACCTCGACCACGCCGGCGGGATCGGCGACTTCCCGCACGCCCGGATCCACGTCCTCGACGAGGAACTCCGCGCCGCCCGCGCCCGCGCCACCCGCGGCGAACGCGACCGCTACCGCCCCGCCCAGTGGGCGCACAACCCGCGTTGGGTCGAACACCCGCTGGGCGGCGCCACCGAGGACTGGTACGGCCTGCCGGCCGTGCCGATCCTGCCCGCCGGCACCCCCGACCTCCTCCTGGTGCCGCTGCCCGGCCACTCCCGCGGCCACAGCGGCGTCGCCGTCCGCACCGCCGGCCGCTGGCTGCTGCACTGCGGCGACGCCTACTTCTCGCACACCGACGTCGCCCCCGGCCCCGTGCGCCGCCCGCCCGGCCTGACCGCCTTCCAGCGCCTCGTGGCCATCGACAACGGCGCCCGCCGCGACACCCTCGAACGCCTCCGGGAACTGCGCCGCACCCACGCCGACGAGGTCCGACTGGTCTGTGCCCACGACCCGTTCGACCTCGCCGCCCCCGGTGCACCCGCGGGCGCCGCCGCCACCGCAGCCGCCTCCGCACCCCTCGACCCGCAGCCCTGACCGCACGAGCGGCCGACCGCCCCGGCGCACCCCGCCGACCGACCCCACCGGCGGCGGGCTCGTGTTCCCCGCCGGCTCAGGGCCTGCCGAGTTCCGCGAGGCGGCGGGTGAGCGTGGCCCGTTCCGGTTGGTTGCCGACCAGGGCCAGTGCGGCCCGGTACGCGGCGGCCGCCTCGGCCGTGCGGCCGAGCCTGCGCAGCAGATCGGCCCGGGCGGCCGGCAGCAGGTGGTAGCCGCGCAACTCCTCCGCACCGGCCAGGTCGTCCAGCAGCGCGAGGCCCTCCTCCGGCCCGTCCCGCATGGCGACGGCCACCGCCCGGTTCAGCGCCACCAGCGGCGACCCCTCGATCCGCAGCAGCACGTCGTACAGCGCGACGATCTGCGGCCAGTCGGTGCTGTCCATGTCGGCCGCCTCGTCGTGCAGCGCCGCGATCGCCGCCTGCACCGCGTACGGCCCGACCCCGGGGCCGGTCAGCGCCGGGACGAGGAGCCGCTGCCCCTCCGCGACGAGGTCGGCGTCCCACAGCGAGCGGTCCTGGTCCTCCAGCAGCACCTGCCGCCCGGCGGCGTCCGTCCGCGCCGCCCGCCGGGCATCGGTGAGCAGCAGCAGCGCCAGCAGCCCCGCCACCTCCCGCTCGGCCGGGAGCAGCCGGTGCAGGATCCGGGCGAGCCGGACGGCCTCCTCCGCCAGATCGGGCCTCAGCAGGCCGTCGCCGGCGCTGGCCGCGTACCCCTCGGTGAAGACGAGGTACACCGCCCGCAGCACCGACGGCAGCCGCCCGGGCAGCTCCTCCGGCCCCGGGACGCGGAACGGGATCCGCGCACTGCGGATCTTGCGCTTCGCCCGGACGATCCGCTGCGCCATCGTCGCCGTCGGCACCAGGAACGCCCGGGCGACCTCGGGCGTGGTCAGGCCGGCGAGGAACCGCAGCACCAGCGCGGTCTGCGCCTCCGGCGACAGCGCCGGGTGGCAGCAGGTGAAGAACAACTGCAGCCGCTCGTCCGGGACGTCGTCGAAGCCGGGCTCGGGGACGACGGCCGCCGCCCGGTCGCTCTCCAGCTGGAGCAGTGCCAGCCGCTGCGCGAACGCCCGGTCGCGGCGGATCCGGTCGACGGCCTTGCGGCGAGCCGTCGTCAGCAGCCACGCCAGCGGCTTGTCCGGGACGCCGTCGACCGGCCACCGCTGCAGGGCGGCCTCGACCGCCTCCGAAGCGGTCTCCTCGGCCAGGTCCAGATCGCCGAACCTCGCGGCGAGCAGGGCGAGCAGCCTGCCCCGGTCCTCGCGGAACACCGCCTCCACGGAGCGGGCCGCCCGCCGCTCGTTCACGACCGGTCCGGCTCCCAGACGGTGCGGACCTCGACCGTGCCGTACCGGGCGCCCGGGCACCGCGCCGCCCAGTCGAGCGCGGCGTCCAGGTCGGGGACGTCGAGCAGGTAGTAGCCGCCGACGATCTCCCTGGTCTCGGCGAACGGCCCGTCCGTCACCACCCGCTCGCCGTTCACGCGGACCCGCACGGTGGTCGCGTTCACGAGGTCCAGGGCGTTGCCGTCGAGCCTCACGCCGGCGTCGGTCACGGCCTTCTCGTACGCCATGAACTCCTCCACGGTCGGCCCGCCGGCCGGCCGCTCCTCGGTGGAGCCGGGTGCCGGGGTGTTGATCAGCAGCAGGTACTTCACGGTGCAGCTCCTCGATGGTTCGGGTCGGTCGTGCAGGTATGACGAACGGGCTGCAGCGGAATCGACAGGGCGGCCCGAGGAATTTCCGGGCCGTCCCGTCGCGGGCCCTGACGGGCATCCTGTCGCGGATCCGGGCCGACCGTGTGCGGCCCCGCCGGAGCGGCCGTACCGGCGCCGGAAATCCGGTTGCGCCGTGGCGGACCATGGACGGGTGATCACCGGACAACGCGCTGTCGAGCCGGTCGAGGCACTCCTGGCGAAGGAGCGGCGGGGAGGGACGGAGGTCGCCGTCGACGAGGTGCGCGAGCACGCCCCGGGACGGCTGGTCCACTGCGACACGGTGGAGTGCATCCGCACCCGCGATCCGCGGAAGATGCTCGCCGGGAGCGGCCCGTACCTGGTCGACAAGGACGACGGAAGCGTCCACCTGCTGGCGCTCCAAGCGGTGGCGGACGGGTGGGAGAAGCACTTCCTCCGGCGGTACAAGGGTGTCCGGCCGCCGGACCTGCCCGACCCGCTGGCCCCGGCCGTCCGTGCCGTCCTGCGGACCGACGGGCCGGCCGCCGCCGTCCGCCACCTGCGCAAGCAGGCGCCGGTCCTCGGCATCGGCCGGGCCACGGCCTACGTCCGGGCGGTGGCCGACGGAGGCGACCCGCGGCAGGACCTGGTCGACCTGACCTGGAACCCCGCACCCGCCGGCCCGTTCCCCGTCCCCGGGCTGAGCGGGCCGGCCGGGTGAGGGCCCTGCCCCGCCGCCGACGCGCCCGGCCGACCCCCCGCGTCGCCCGACACCGCCGGTGATCCACCGTCAGTGTGCCCGCCCGCGTGCCCACTGCCGGGCCGGGGCCGACGGGTCGTCCTCGGCGGCGACGTGCCCGGGCGCACGGGTGGACAGGGCCCGGGCCAGGTCCAGCAGGCTCAGGCCGAACATCAGGATGCCCAGCGGGACGTGCAGCGAGGGCCGGTGCGCCATGCCCAGGACCACCTGGACCGAGGCGAGCACCAGGAAGCCCGAGGCGTGCAGGATGCGGCGGGGCGACGCGCCGCCGGGCCGCCACGCGAGGACCGCGGCGAGCACGTACAGCATCGACGCGCCGTACATCACGCGTGCCCCGACGCTGTGCAGCACCTCCTGCGAGGGGGAGGAGAGCAGCAGTCCGGCGGTGACCGCCTGGAAGAAGACGGCCGCGGTCTGCAGGGCGATGGAGGTCTGCAGGAACCTGAGGCTGCGTCGGTCCGTCGTCGTCCGTCCGTCCATGGTGCCGTCCCCTTGTCTGCCTCGCGGCGGGTCGCCCGGTTGCGTGCCGGTAGGCGGACGACGCAGGCGGGCGGAACGTGACACGGGGCGGCGGACCGGCAGGACGGACCGCGCGGCGACGGGTGGGGCGCGCGGCGGGCGGAGGCCGCCGACCGTGAACGCGGGGACGGTGATTTCCATCGATGGAATATCGCCGGTCGCAGCATCGCGCCCACATGAAGCCATGTCAACTCCCTTGCATGGAACGGCTCGGACCTCTCCTCCGGGCGGCTCGGGCGAAGGTTTCGAGTTCTCCCGTCGCGACCAGCTGATTCGATGATCCATCAGAATTTCCATCGTTGGAGACCTTCCCCGGGCGGCCTGCTTCTCCTACCGTCTGGGCAGGCTCGCCGCCCCCGTCCGGAGAGGAGGGCCGCCTCCCGGCCGAGCCGTACCGCTCGCAGATCCACCCCCACCACAGTGTCAGGAGCACCTCATGCGCGACCTGAGGCCGGCCGCCCCACGGGCCGTCCCCGCCGCCGCTCGCGGCACCCTGCGCCACGCGAGGGTCCTGGTGGCCGCCGTGGCCGCCTTCGGACTCGCCCTCGCCGGACTGCTCGGCCTGCCGGGCCGGTCCCACGCCGCGGGCTCGCTGCCCTGCGACATCTACGCCGCAGCCGGCACACCCTGCGTCGCCGCGCACAGCACCGTGCGCGCCCTCGCCTCCTCCTACAACGGCCCGCTGTACCAGGTCACCCGCGCCTCGGACGGCGCCCGCGCCGACATCGGACTGCTGAGCCCCGGCGGCTACGCCAACGCCGCCCAGCAGGACGTGTTCTGCGGCGGCAGCACCTGCCGCATCACCAAGGTCTACGACCAGACGGCACGTCACAACGACCTCCTGCCCGGCCCGGCCGGCACCGCCGGCATGGGCGCCGACCGCGGTGCCGACGCGAGCGAGATCGCGGTCACCGCCGGCGGCCACAAGGTCTACGGCATCTGGATCTCGCCCGGCGTCGGCTACCGCTACACCGGCCGGGCCTCCGGCGTCGCCGTCGACGGCCAGCCCGAGGGCGTCTACATGGTCGCCAGCGGCACCCACGTCGGCGCGGACTGCTGCTTCGACTACGGCAACGCCGAGTCCACCCCGGCCGACACCGGCAACGGTCACATGGACGCCGTCTCCATCGCCACCACCTGCTACTTCCCGCCGTGCAGCGGCTCCGGCCCGTGGATCGAGGCCGACCTCGAGAACGGCATGTTCCAGGGCGACAACGGCTCCAACACCGCGAACCGCGGCAACAGCACCCCGTACGTCACCGCCGTCCTCAAGAACGACGGCCGGCGCACCTACGCCCTCAAGGGCGGCAACTCGCAGACCGGCGCGCTGACCACCTGGTGGAACGGCTCGCTGCCCACCCGCGGCGGCTACCTGCCCATGCACCAGGAGGGCGGCATCATCCTGGGCACCGGCGGCGACAACAGCAACTGGAACAAGGGCACCTTCTTCGAGGGCGCGATGGTCGCCGGCTACCCGACCGACGCCGCCGAGGACGCCGTCCAGGCGAACGTCGTCTCGGTCGGCTACACCGGCCGGACCAACGTGCCCAACGGCCCGCAGGGCACCATCGCCGGACCGGGCGGCAAGTGCGTCGACGTCGCCGCCGACGACACCGGCGTCAACGGCACCGGCGTCCAGCTCTGGGACTGCCAGTCCTGGGCCGAGGACCAGCACTGGACGCACAACGCCGACGGCTCGCTCGGCACCATCGGCCGGTGCCTGGACGTCAACGGGAACGGGACGGCGAACGGCACGCAGGTCGAGCTGTGGGACTGCAACGGGGTCGGCGGTCAGAAGTGGGTGCAGCAGGCGGACGGCTCGCTGCGCAACCCGCAGTCCGGCCGCTGCCTGGACGCGCCGAACGGCACGACCGGCAACGGCACCCGGCTGCAGATCTGGGACTGCAACGGCGCCGCCGCCCAGAAGTTCTCCGTCAACGGCGGCGCCCCGGTCACCGGGCCCGGCGGCAAGTGCGTCGACGTCGCGGCCGACGACAGCGGCGGCAACTCCGCGGCCGTCCAGCTGTGGGACTGCCAGTCCTGGGCCCTCGACCAGCACTGGTACCACAACGGCGACACCTCGCTGAGCACGCTCGGCCGGTGTCTGGACGTCAACGGGAACGGGACGGCGAACGGCACGCAGGTCGAGCTGTGGGACTGCAACGGGGTCGGCGGTCAGAAGTGGGTGCAGCAGGCGGACGGCTCGCTGCGCAACCCGCAGTCCGGCCGCTGCCTGGACGCGCCGAACGGCACGACCGGCAACGGCACCCGGCTGCAGATCTGGGACTGCAACGGCGCCGCCGCCCAGAAGTTCGCCCTGAACTGATGCCGGACGGGCGGTGGGGGAGGCGGGCGACCGCATCCCCCGCCGCCCCCCGGGAGGGGCCGTGAGCAGCGCCGCCGCGGCCGGCCGCCACCGGCGGGTGCACGGCGGCCCGGCCCGGCCCGGCCGGACAATGGAGGCCGGGGCACCGCCGTCGTGGAGAGGGCGTGATCGCCGTGGCACCGGACACGGGCCGCTGGATGCTGACCTTCCCGGGACCGGCCGGGTCCCACGGCGAACAGGACACCGTGATGGTGGAACGGCAGGCCGGGTACGGTCCGCACGGCCACCCGGTCTACGAGGACGCCGACCGCGCCGTCCGGGTGGAGATCGAGGACGGCGGTCTCGTGCACGTCCTGGCCCTGGTCGACCGGCCCGTGCCGGACACGCCCGTGCACGCCGTCCCGCTGCACTGAGGAAAACCGGTTGGGCCCGGCGGGGCGGGCTGGTAGCGTCTGGGCAGCCGTGAGACGACCGAGGAGGTGACACCCGTGAAGGCTGTATCCGTATGGGTGCTCCCCATCTCCGTTGCGGCGGGCGACTGACCGTGGTGTCGCCGGGAGCGCCTGGTCGCTGGCACTCCCGAGAGGCAACTCCCATGAATCCTTCGCATTCCACCCCGGTCGGGGACGACCGTGCGGTCCGGGTCACCCGGGTCTCCGACACACAGTGGCAGGCCGTCGAGGACGGCGTCGTGGCCGGCACCGGCGACGCTTCGCTCCGGCCCGACGGACGGCTGTTCGTCAGCATCGACGCCTGGCACGGCGCCGCGTTCGACCGCATCGCCGACGCCATGCTGGCCGACCTGCCGCAACCGCTCCACACCCTGGTCGACGAAGCCGACCACGACGAGGCGTCCGCCTGGGGACGGCTCGGCTTCACCCCGGCCCGCCGCGAGTGGGGCCACCTGGTGCCCACCGACCCCCGGGCCACCGGTCTCGGCGACGTGCCGTGCCCGGACGGCGTGACGATCCTCCCCGCCGGATCCGCGGAGGACGGCCCGCTGCGCGCCCTGGACCGTGTCGTCCGCGACGAGGTCGAGGCGACCGCCGGCTGGCGGACGATGCCGGCCGAGATCCTGCCCCGCCCGGCGGGGGACACCGTGATCGACCCGTCGATGTACGCGGTGGCGCAGGAGGGGGACCGGTACGTGGGCCTCGTCCGGGTGACGCCGCGCCTTCGGCTGCCGCGGATCGGGCTGATCGCCGTCCGGGCCGACCGGCAGCGCCGCGGCATCGGCCGGGCACTGCTCGCCCACGCGCTCGGCGCCCTGCACGAGGCCGGGACGGCCTGGGTCCGCGCCGAGGTGGACGAGTCCAACGCGGCGGCCACCGCCCTCCTCGCGGGCACCGGGGCCCGGCGCGAGGGCGGCACGCTGGAGCTCGTCCGCCGCTGACCCGCGGCCGCACCCGGGGCGCCGGCGACCGCCCGAGCACGTCGCCCACACCATCACCACCACCATCACCGGAGAGATCGAGGAACCATGACCAAAGCAGCAGGGGGCATCGAGGTGGAGGGCACCGTCGTCGAGTGCCTGCGCAACGCCACCTTCACCGTGCAGTTGGCCAACGGGCACAAGGTGCTCGCCCACATCAGCGGGAAGATCCGCAAGAACTACATCAAGATCCTCCCGGAGGACCGGGTGCTCGTGGAGCTCAGCCCCTACGACCTCACCCGTGGCCGCATCCGCTACCGCTACCGGTGACCGTCCGACGACGGTGACACCCTGTGAACGGCCCTGCCGAACCATCCGGTTCGGCAGGGCCGTTCGCCTTGCCGGGGGACGGCGGGCCGGCCGGCGCGGACCGGGGCCGGCGGGCGGGGCGCGGGGGCGGCGGTTGACGGCCCGCCGGCCGGGCCCGTTGGATGATGCGAAGTTGGCTATACATCTTTGGGTCGGGCAAGGGCCCGGTCCCGGCCGGAAGGGGTCCGTGTGACGCGGGAAGCGGGTTCCGTTCGTCGTCCTCGCCGCCGCCGTGCTGCACGCCCTCTGGAACGCCATGGCGCACCGCAGCGGCGACCGGCTGGCCGGGTTCGCCCTGATGAACACCGCCACCCTGGCCTGCGGCGCCGCGCTCGCCTGCCTCGTCCCGCTGCCGGACCCGGCCGCCTGGCCGTTCGTCGCGGCCTCCACCGTGCTCCAGGTCGGCTACCAGCTGCTCCTGCTCCAGGCCTACCGGCTCGGCGACTTCGGGCAGATGTACCCGATCGCCCGCGGTACCTCGCCGCTCGTCGTCGCACTGCTGTCGGTCACCGTGCTCGGCCGGTCGCTGCCCGCCGGGCAGGCCGCCGGGGTCCTGGTCATCTCGCTCGGCCTGGCCGGCCTCGCCCTCGCCGGCGGTCTGCCCGGCCGCGCCCGGCTGCCCGCCCTCGGCGCCGCCCTGGGGACGGGCGTGCTGATCGCCGGCTACACCGTGGTGGACGGCGCCGGAGTCCGGCGGGCCGGCGGCACCGCGGGGTACCTGGCCTGGATGTTCCTCGCCCAGGGCGCGGTGATGCTGCTCGTCGCGCTGGCCGTCCGCGGCCGGCCGCTGCTCACCGCGATGCGCCGCCGACCCCGGCAGGGCCTGGCCGGCGGCGTGATGTCACTCGTGGCGTACGGCCTGGTGGTGTGGGCGCAGACCGCCGGCGACCTCGCCACGATCGCCGCGCTGCGCGAGACCAGCATCCTGATCGCCGCCCTGATCGGCGCGTTCGTCCTGCGGGAGCCGCTCGGCCGCTCCCGGCTGGCCGCCGGCGCGGCCGTGCTGGCCGGGATCGTGGTGCTCAGGCTCGGACACGGCTGACGCCGCAACGACACCCGTCCCACCCGGTGGGGACCGGGCTCAGCCGAAGTCGGGGCCCGGGCGCTCCGGGGCGGGCAGGTCGACCAGCCGGGCGAGGGCGTCGACCACGCCCGCCGCGTGCGCCGGCACGTGGACGGACGCCCAGCCGGCGGCCAGGACCAGGAACGCCGCCAGGTCACGCTCGGCACCGGCGAGCAGCCGGCGGAGCTCGTCGACGGACACCTCGATCACCTCGGAGTCGCTGCGCAGGGTGTCCACCACGAGCCGGACGGTGTCACCGTGCGGCAGGGCCGCCGGAGTCACCGGCTCGTGGCCGTACCAGAGGGGTTCGCCCGCCTCGGTGACGCGGTGCCACTGGCGCCGGTCCTCCAGGCCCTCGCAGCAGCCGGGTCGGAAGACGACGCCCGTCGAGGTGTCGGTGACCTGCAGGCCGCCGGAGGCGCAGAGGCCCTCGTCCGCCGTCAGCAGCCCGTGCAGGAAGTGGCCGACGGGATCGTCCGGCCGGGGCGGGAGGTCGTCGTCGCGCAGGTACTCGGCGATGCCCATCATCACCGTGCCGACCTCGGCCGGGGTGAGGCCCCCGTGCAGGGGCAGCAGGGCGAACCGCTCGGTCTCGACGACCGGCCACAGGCCGAAGCCGTCCGGCGGGACGATTTCCACGACAGGACGCATCACGATCACCCGCCGGAGTCTGCCGCGTCCGGCCCGGCGGCGCCTTTGGATTCCGTGCTGCGGCACCCGGCCGCCGACCCCTGATCGGGTGACGTTGGTTCGGCGGGGACGGAGTGTCCGGGGTGCGGTCGCGGGCCGGTGGCTGGCGTGGCCGGGCGGGCCCGGGACGTGACGGGACGTCGGGTGCGTCGTACGGCCGCGGCGCCGGGAACGGCCCGGGCGCCCGCTCCCACCCGCAGCAGGGAGAGGAAGACCCTTGGAGCTCGCCGCCGTCCACCGGCCCGAACCGGCCTCCAGGGCCTGCGCGACCTCGGGAGCCGGCACCGCGCCGACGGACCCGGGGGCGACCGCGGCGTTCCTGGGGCACTACGAGGGCGGCTACCGCCTCATCCGGCAGGGCCTCGACCTGTCGCTCCACCTCGGCCCGCGGATTCTGCCGCTGGGTGTCCTGCCCGACGGCACCTACCCCGACGGCACCTACGTGGTGACCACCGGCCTGCTGGTCGGGAACGAGGTCCGTCCGACCCGGGGCGCCGACGGCACCCCGCTCGTCGAGGTGGTCGGATTCGAGACCGTCCGCCGCACCGTCGGGCTGCCGTGATCCACCGGACCCCGTGCCGGGCGCGGACTCAGCCGGGGATCGGGCGGGTGTCGACCGGGTACCAGGCGGCGTTGCCCGGGGCCGGGTTGAAGTCGTAGCGGACCCCGCTGCGGCCGAGGCCGACCAGGGCGAGCGAGGTGGTGGCCCAGATCCGTCCGGCGCCGAAGTCGCGGTGCTGGACGAGGGCGGCCGGGTCGGTGCGGTCCAGCCCGTCGCCGTCGGCGATGGCCGGCCAGTCGCCCCACACCGCGGCGGTCGGGGCGTCGGCACGGCCGGCGGGCCCGGTGGGCGGTTCGGGCCGGTGGACGGCGGCGAGCCGGGGCCGGAAGTGTGCCAGCCGGGCGGCCATCATCCGGGAGGCGCTCTGCGAGGAGGTCCGGTGCGAGGCGAGGCCCTCCATGCCGTCGTTGATGACGGCGTGCAGGCCCGGCTCCAGCGAGGTGCGGGTGAGCCCGGTGCCGCTCCACCCCAGCATGGAGACCGCGTCCGGCCCGGCGGTGATCAGGTGGAACGGGTCGTAGCGCGCCCAGTCGCGGTCGGCGAGGTCGGCGCCGTCCGCGGCGAGCAGCGGCAGTTCGCCGCGCGAGAGCCGGTTCGCCGGGTCGGCCGGGAGGCCGAAGCCGTTCAGGATGCAGGCGAGCCGCGGGGTGCGGCCGTCACCGCCCGGGTCGACCGCCAGCCAGGTGCCGCCGGCCAGCAGGTCCAGGCCGCCGAGCAGCCGGGGCCGGTCCGGCCAGTGCCGGGCGGGCGGCAGCCACGCGCGGTCGGCGTACTCGTCCCGTGCAGCGAGGACGACGACCGGCACCGGCGAGCCGGGATCGAAACTGACGAACACGGTGCACACGGCGCATCCCCTCACCCGGGCCGTTCCTCTCCCGTGATCCTCGCACGGCGGCCGGTGGACCGGGTGGGCGCGCCTTTCCCTCGCGCCGCCGACGGGACTTGACACGTCGTCCGGAACGCCGCCGGCCGCCCGCGGTGCCTGCGCGGCCGACCCGGAGACGGCGGCGTCCCCGATCTTCCGAGAAATCTCGACATGAAGTATCTTGATATCGAGATTTGCATCGAAGGAGACGAGCGGGGGTCGCCCATGCGGCGGAAGCGGATTACCGGCGGACTGGTCGCACAGCTGCGGCAACCACCGGGCGGCCGGGACGGCCGGACGATGCTGCTCGCCCAGTTCGTCGACCGGACCGGCACCGGCGTGTGGTCGGCCGCGGCCGTGCTCTTCTTCACCTTCGTCCGCGGCCTCGACGCCGGGCAGCTCGGCCTCCTGCTCGGCGCCGGAGCGGTCGCCGGGATCGCCGGATCGCCGCTCGCCGGCCGGGCGGCCGAACGGTTCACCGTCCGGGGCCTGCTGACCGCCTGCCACCTGCTGCGGCTCGGCACCACGGGCCTGCTGCTGGTCGTGCACGACTACGCCGTGCTGCTGGCCGTGGTGGCCCTCACCTGCCTCGGCGAGCGGGCCGCCAAGACACTGGAGATGCTCTTCGCCACCCGGGTCGCGGGTGAGCGCCGAGGCGTCTACCAGGCGCTCTTCCGCAGCACCGCCAACGCCGGCTATGCGCTCGGCGCGGGCATCGCGGCCCTCGGACTGGCCGTGGGCACACCCGCCGCGTACCGGGCGCTGATCCTCGCCAACGCCCTCTCCTTCGTCCTGGCCGCCGCCCTCGTCCTGCGCACCCGGGAGCCGGCCGGCCACGGGTCGGTCGTGGCCCGGCACGCGGACGGCGGGGGAGCGGGGCCCGCGGACGGGTCCGCCGCACCCGGCCCCTGGCGGGACCGCGGCTACCTGCTGTTCGTCCTGCTCGACATCCCGCTGAACCTCGACGACTCGGTGCTCAACGTGGGCCTGCCGCTCTGGCTGGTGCACCGCACCGAGGCGCCGCACGCCCTCGTCCCCGCCTTCCTGGTGGTCAACACCGTCCTGGTGGTGCTGCTCCAGCTGCGGGTCTCCGCCTGGGCCGAGGGGCCGCACGGGGCGCTCAAGGCGCTGCGCTGGTACGGGGCGGCGCTGCTCGCCTGCTGTCTGCTGCTGGCGGCGTCGACCGGCGGCGGCCCGTGGTGGTCCTCGGCGGCACTGCTGGCGGCCGCCGGCCTGGTCACCCTGGCGGAGCTGCTGCGCTCGGTGAGCTCCTGGGAACTGGCGGTGAGCCTGGCGCCGCCGCGGGCCCGGGCCTCCTACCTGGGGGTCGCCGGGATGGCCCAGTCGGTGCAGAAGTCGGTGGGGCCGCTGCTGCTCACCGGCGTGGTCACGGCCGGCGGCCCGCTCGGCTGGATCGCCCTCGGCGTGGCGGCGACCGGCCTCGGCACGGTCCAGCGCCGCGCGGGCCTGCGCCGGCTGGCCTCGCGGGCCGCCCGGGCGTCCGGGGCCGCACAGGTGTCGGGCGCCGCACAGGTGTCGCCGGTGGCGCCGCCGCCCGGCGGGGCCGAGGGCGCGCCCGTCCCCCCGGCCGGGGTCCCGGCGTCCTGAGGGGGTCGGACGCCGGTTGCCGACGGTCGAAAACGGCCTCGTACACCGTCCTTCCGCTGTCCGCCGTCCGGGCGACATGTGCGTCTGGTCACATCGCTCCTCACAAAAATGCTAGGACGTCCTACTATATTTGGTGAGTAGTCTCCGCCGAACCGACATGAGGGTCCTCCATGAGCGATCTGCACCGTCCCGTGCACCCCGTCCGACTGGTCACCGCGTCGGCACTGTTCGACGGGCACGACGCGTCGATCAACATCATGCGGCGGATCTTCCAGTCCCAGGGCGCCGAGGTCATCCACCTCGGACACAACCGGTCCGTCCAGGAGGTCGTCGACGCGGCCCTCGAGGAGGACGCCCACGGCGTGGCCGTCTCGTCCTACCAGGGCGGACACGTGGAGTACTTCGAGTACCTCGTCGAGCGGCTGCGCGAGGCCGGCGCCGAGCACATCCGCGTGGTCGGCGGTGGCGGCGGCGTGATCGTTCCCGAGGAGATCGACCGGCTGCGCAGCAGCGGCGTCACCATCTTCTCGCCCGAGGACGGCCAGCGGATGGGCCTGGCCGGCATGGTCAACTCGGTCGTCAAGGACTGCGACTTCGACCTGTGGGACGGCCGGGCAGCCGACCTGGACGCCCTGCTCGCCGGCGACCGGTTCGCGATCGCCCGCAGCATCACCGGCGCGGAGCTGGGCAAGCTGCCCGCCGACTTCACGGAGCGGGTGCGCGCCGCCGCGGCGACCAGGGTGACCCCGGTCCTCGGCATCACCGGCACCGGCGGCTCCGGCAAGTCCTCGCTCACCGACGAGCTGGTCCGCCGGTTCCGCGTCGACCAGCAGGACAAGCTGCGGATCGCCGTCATCGCGGTCGACCCGACCCGCCGCCGCGGCGGCGGCGCGCTGCTCGGCGACCGGATCCGGATGAACTCCCTCGACGGGAACCGGGTCTTCTTCCGCAGCCTCGCCACCCGCGGCAGCCACGAGCTGCCCGAGCACCTCTCCGACGTCCTCGCCGTCGTCAAGGCCGCCGGCTTCGACCTGGTGATCGTCGAGACGCCCGGCATCGGCCAGGGCGACGCGGCCATCGTGCCCTTCGTCGACACCTCGCTGTACGTGATGACGCCCGAGTTCGGCGCCGCCTCCCAGCTCGAGAAGATCGACATGCTCGACTTCGCCGACGTCGTCGCCATCAACAAGTTCGAGCGCCGCGGCGCCAAGGACGCCCTGCGCGACGTCGGCCGCCAGCTCGTCCGCAACCGCGAGGCGTTCGGCACCAAGCCCGAGGACATGCCGGTCTTCGGCACCTCCGCGGCCACCTTCAACGACGACGGGGTCACCGCGCTCTACCAGAGCCTGCGGACCGCCCTCGCCGAGCACGGCCTGCCGGTCACCGACGGCGCCCTGCCCGAGGTCTCCGTCCGCCACTCCTCCGGCATCCGCCAGGTCGTCCCCGCCGAGCGGGTGCGCTACCTCGCCGAGATCACCGAGACCGTCCGCGGCTACCACGCCGAGACCGAGCGGATCATCGAGGCCGCCCGGTCGGTGCAGCGCCTGGACGCCGTCCGCGGCCAGCTCGCCGACGCCGGCCACGACGCCGCGAACGTCGAGGCGCTGCTCTCGGCCGCCCGCAAGCAGCTCCCGCACGAGGTCAGCGAGCAGATCGACAACTGGCCTGCCGTGGTCGCCTCCTACTCCGGCGACGAGCAGGTCGTCGTCGTCCGGGACAAGGAGATCCGCACCAAGCTGACCCGCGAGTCCCTCTCCGGCAACCGGATCCCGCGCGTCGCCCTGCCCGGCTTCACCGACCACGGCGAGCTGGTCGGCTTCTGGCGCCGCGAGAACCTCCCCGGGCTCTTCCCGTTCACCGCCGGCGTCTTCCCGTTCAAGCGGGACGGCGAGGACCCGGCCCGCATGTTCGCCGGCGAGGGCGACCCGTTCCGCACCAACCGCAGGTTCAAGCTGCTCTCCGAGGGCCAGCCCGCCACCCGGCTGTCCACCGCCTTCGACTCGGTCACCCTCTACGGCCGGGACCCCGACGAGCGCCCCGACATCTACGGCAAGGTCGGCACCTCCGGCGTCTCCGTCGCCACCCTGGAGGACATGAAGGCGCTCTACGACGGCTTCGACCTCGCCGCGCCCACCACCTCGGTGTCGATGACCATCAACGGCCCGGCGCCCACCGTCCTGGCGTTCTTCCTCAACACCGTGATCGACCAGCAGGTCGACGCCTTCCGCGCCGCCGAGGGCCGCGACCCGTCGCCCGAGGAGGCGGCCGGCCTGCGGGCGCACGCGCTGGCGAACGTCCGCGGCACCGTGCAGGCGGACATCCTCAAGGAGGACCAGGGCCAGAACACCTGCCTGTTCTCCACCGAGTTCTCGCTGCGGATGATGGCCGACATCCAGGAGTGGTTCATCGCCAACAAGGTCCGCAACTTCTACTCCGTCTCCATCTCCGGCTACCACATCGCCGAAGCCGGCGCGAACCCGATCAGCCAGCTGGCCTTCACCCTCGCCAACGGGTTCACCTACGTCGAGGCGTACCTCGCGCGCGGCATGCACATCGACGACTTCGCGCCCAACCTGTCGTTCTTCTTCTCCAACGGCATGGACCCGGAGTACTCCGTCCTCGGCCGGGTCGCCCGGCGGATCTGGGCCGTGGCGATGAAGCACAAGTACGGCGGCAACGAGCGCTCCCAGAAGCTGAAGTACCACGTGCAGACCTCGGGCCGCTCGCTGCACGCCCAGGAGATGGACTTCAACGACATCCGCACCACCCTGCAGGCGCTGATCGCCATCTACGACAACGCCAACTCGCTGCACACCAACGCCTACGACGAGGCCGTCACCACCCCCTCCGAGGAGTCGGTGCGCCGGGCACTGGCCATCCAGCTCATCATCAACCGCGAGTGGGGCCTCGCCATGAACGAGAACCCGCTGCAGGGCTCGTTCGTCATCGACCAGCTCACCGACCTGGTCGAGCAGGCCGTGCTCGCCGAGTTCGACCGCATCAACGAGCGCGGCGGCGTGCTCGGCGCCATGGAGACCGGCTACCAGCGCGGCCGCATCCAGGACGAGTCGATGCTGTACGAGCAGCGCAAGCACGACGGCAGCCTGCCCATCATCGGCGTCAACACCTTCCGCCGCCCGGGCGGCGACGGCGAGCCCCAGCAGCTGGAGCTCGCCCGTGCCACCACCGCCGAGAAGGAGTCCCAGCTGGAGCGCGTCCGCGGCTTCCAGCGCGGGCACGGCGCGGAGGCCGCCGAGGCGATCGCCCGGCTGAAGACGGCCGCCATCAGCGGCGAGAACGTCTTCGATCTGCCCGGAGGGCGGGGGTGAGGACGGCGCCTGCGCGGTCGACGAGGAGTGCCATCTCGTAGCCGACGAGGCCGATGTCGGAGTCGGGGGCGGC